>CAZMGA010000001.1:0-2417 GCA_964565725.1 uncultured archaeon
ACATACCATAACAAAATTGGAGCATTCATAAACCAAGTTGTTAAAATATCCGCAATTAAACCAAATAATAAAACTATTGCAATTTCATAAATTACAGAAACATTATATAAAAAGGCAAATATAACCATAATTATTAAAGCACACAATGTAGTCGTAGTCATTATTGTTCCAGTTTTAAATGCATCCCCAGCACGTTCCCTAGAATTGCCTTCAGACCTTTTTAATAATTTGGTAGTTAACATTATATCTGTATCTATAGAATACCCAAATAACATCAATAATACAGGAATTGTGGTTAAGGATAGAGGTATATTCAGTACTGCTAATCCCACTAATCCACCTATAATATCAATAATGCCACATACAATAATTACACCCGCAGGGATTATTTCCCTAAAAGCTAACAATACAACAATGATAATACCTATTAATGCAATTATACCTACTAATATAGCTTTACTCGTAAAAGAAGCTCCTAATGTAGGACTAATTTCTTTTATAGTTACTGATTCAGTATCAACATTAAAATTTGTTTTTAAACTTGTTAAAATTTCTTGGGTTCTTACATTTTTTTGATCATTATAAATTAAATTCAAAGATTTCATCCAATCTGCATATTCCTTTAAATTTAAAGCATCTAAATCATAATTATATTCCAATAACATTTCTCTTGCTTTTTCTATAGCTTGTGATTTCACACTCATATCTTTAATTTTTTTAATTTGGGTTTGTAAATTAACTAATTTTTCTTCTTGTAAATATTGAATATCTAATCTATTTACTTCTACACCTTTACTAAAGATTACAGAAACATCCTCTAAATTAAATGTATTTTTTAAATGTAATTTAATCTCTTCAGTAGAATAATTTTCATTAGTATAAATAGTTAAACTTGTACCCCCACTCAAATCTATACCTTTTTTAATTCCAAAACTAAAAATCAATACAAAACAAATAATCAAAAATATTAACGGAATTATCATATATCTTTTATAGTTGCCGTTGTAAAACTCAGAAAAAAAACTCATAAAATGTCACCTATTGTTATAAAATATTATATATATAATATACAAAAAGTATATAAATTAATAATCTAATAATTTCTTTTGATTATGAAATTTTTTGTTTAAATTGATGTTTTGCAAGGCATTTAAATATAATTTACGTTCTAAATCCAAATTGATTTTTTTTTCGATTTCTTTATTTTCATTTTCTGAAAAACCTATTATAGGCTTTCCATACTCTCCAGCGCCTCCAGGAAAATAACTCACATACCCTTTTCTAAAAGCGAGAATATATTTAGTTATATCTTCATTTACTTCATTTAAAGCCTCTTCTTTTAATTTTAATAAAACATTTATTTCATTAATCCCTAAATTAATATAATCTGTCCAAATCTTTTGCACTTTTTCAGACAAAGGATTAGTATTATTTGTAGCCAAACAAATTATTTCTGATAATGATAAAATGTGTTTGTATTCTGGTCGCTCATATTTTTGTTTTTTCTTATTTGTTATTTCTTCTATTCTTTCTTTAACGCCTTTTTTTATAATTCCTTTACAAGGACAACGCCAGTTTAACTTTTCTGCATCTTCCAAACTATAAAATGTTAAACAATTTTTACATCTTGTTTTATGATACATTCCTTCTTTGGGATTTAAACCTACATTTAAATTAATTTTTCTACCATCTTTATTTTTTAATGCTTTTTCTATTTCATAATAATTTGGATTTTGCAAATTAAAAACATTAAATTCTCGACCTAATCTATGAGGCCAAAAACTATGGGCATCACTATTAGATAAAAAAGGAATATTTTTTAATTCTAAAATGTCGTTTGTCAAATAAGAATCAGAACTTAAACCCAATTCCAAAAAGTTAATATTTTCAAAATATTTACCATAGGCTTCTTTTAAAGAATTATAATGCGCATAAACTCCAAAATAAGGTGTAAAAGCGTGAGCTGGGCCAAAAATTAAATTTAAATCTACACAAATTTTTGCTATTTCTTCAGAATTTAAATCTAACCACGGCCTACCATTCATTGGGCCATCTAAACCTTTACAATAAGATTTAATTTTTTCTCTAAATTCTAAAATTGATCTTTTGTTGGGAAATAAAATTAAATGATGCGTTCTATCTTTTGCTTGAACTTCTGTAGATAATATAAAATAACATCTTTCATCTCCAAAATTAGTTTTAAAATCAAAATAATAATTTTCGCCATCTAATTCTAATTTAGAAAAAACAGTATCAAACCATTTTTTATGCGTTAAATCCCCAACAGGATTTATTTGTAATCCTTTATAATAACCCATTTCAGCAGTTTTTTCAACACATATGTTTTTACTTGTACCTCCCGCAAATGGTCCATGTATATGTAAATCTGTATTATATTCTTTCATAAATATCCTTTT
>CAZMGA010000001.1:2517-49619 GCA_964565725.1 uncultured archaeon
AAAAAAACACTAATTTCAAATATACCTGTACATAAATTAATTATACTAAATTGCAAATTATAAACTAAAAGAACATAATAATCTTGATAAAAATAAATTTCATTAGGAATTTTAAAAAAGTCAAAAACATAAGATACTAAAAAAGCAAACATTTTTGAAAAATTTAATAACGAAAAAAATAAATAAAATAATACAAAAAAAATAACAGTTAAAATTAAAAAAGCAATTAAATGATATTTTTTATTTTTTATAATTTCTTGATATTTTTTTTTGATATTTTTTTTTGAAAATTTCAAATAATCCCTCTATTTTAATTTTTCTAATATGTTGTGTAATTCTTTTTTTGCACCTCTTTCTCCAGCCTTAACATAACTCAACATATTTTTTTGACTAAAATTATCTTCAATATATTCATAGTCGGGATAAATTATGATTTTATCCGAAAATAATTTCACATTATAATCTCCAATTGCTTGTTGAATTATATATAATAATCTAGCAAATACTTGCAAAGAACTTGGTTTTTTAGAATATGTTTTCTCTACTTTTGGAAATAAATTTACGCCTATTAATACATTACAACCAGAAGCTTCTAAAACTTTTAACGGAACAGGATCTAATAAGCCCCCATCTACTAACCAAGCACCCCAATGAAAATGAGGTGGAAAAACCATGGGCACAGACATACTTGCCAAAATACCATCTTTTATATACCCTGTTTTTATTTCCACAGGTTCTCCTTTTTCTAAATCTACGGCCATTACTGAAAAAGGAATTTTACAATCTGAAAATTTTTTATTTCCAAAAACAGAATCTAAAAAAATATATATTTCATTTATTAATTTTTTACTTTCTAATACCGTAGTAACGCTAAACAATTTAAAACTAAATTTCTTTAAAAAATCATAACAATCTTTTTCTAATTTTGTTCTATCTTTAAACAAACTATAATGAGCCCCAATTATTGAACCTATACTTGCACCAGAAATAACATCTATAGGCAAATTATGTTCTTCAAAAACTTTTATTACTCCTATGTGCGCAAAACCTAAAGATCCTCCAGACCCAAACGCAACGCCTACTTTTTTATCACTCATAATTATCACTTTAAAATGCCCAAAAAATATTTACCAACATTAATATAATTACTAAATTTTAATAATTTAATTGTATCTAATTTATTTGTCAAATAAAAAATTTTACTATTATTCCAACTAAATATTAATACCCAATCTTTATCTTTTGATTCCTTTTCTGTTTGAGATATAAATTCATTTAGTCTACTTTTTTTATTAAAAATTTCAAATAAAGTAATTGGCGCTTTTGTTTTTTTACATTCTATAATAATATTAGAATATAACTTATTTTCTGTGAACAGATCTCCAAAAAATCTATTGTCTTCACTTTTATTTATTGTTGAAAAAGCTCCACTCATTGGAACTCTTTTCCAATCAACTTGGGTCATATCAGATAATATTTTTGCAATTTGCCTTTCAAAACTTTTTCCTTTATTTATACTATTTACCATTACAATCTACCTATTTTTTTATACAATTCTTTTTTAGTTAATTCTATTATAATTGGCCTACCATGAGGGCAAGTATAAGGGTTCTTTGTAGAATATAAATTATTTATAATTTTTTTCATTTCATATTCCCCTAACAAAGTGTCTGCTTTAATTGATGCTTTGCAAGCTAAACTAGATAATGTTTTTATTTTTATGGCCTCTAAAATGTTTTTATTTTCCATATTATTTATTATTTCTAATAATAATTCTTTTAATTCAATATTATTTAGAGGTCTATTAAATATTAAAGGAATACTTCTAATTAATAAAGTATCATTTAAAACAGACACATCAAATCCAAACGTATTTAATAAATTTAAATTATCTAAAAACAAATTTAAATATTCTTTTGTAAATTCTAAATTTATAGGAGCAATTAATTCTTGCTTAGCTAACTTTTGATTTTCATATTGTTCTAATAATTTTTCAAAATAATATCTTTCTTCTGCAACGTGTTGATCAATTAACATTAAACTTTCATTAACATCTTCAATTAAAATAAATGTTTTATTATACTGCCCAATTATTTTAAAATTCTCTTTTTTCACTTCATTATTATTTTGAAATAAATTTAATTTTTGATTTTCATTTAAAACAAAATCTTTTTTAAATTTTGAATTTGCAGGTATGTTTTCAAACTCTCTACTTTTAAAATAATTTGAATCTTCTTCTGCAATTAAAGACAAAATTTTTGTTCTTTTTTCTTCGTCTTTTTTATCTAAACCCTGTTCTAATTTTGATTTTAAAGCATGATATACGGGATAAAAAAAAGTATTATTATCTTTTAATCTAACTTCAAATTTTTGAGGATGTACATTAATATCATAAGTTTTTGGATTTAACTCTAATAAAACAAATATGTTTGGCTTTCTGTTCTTGGGTATTTTAGCATCAAAAGCTTTAGATATTGCATACAATATTGTTTTATTATTAATAGGTCTATTATTTAAATAAATATTTTGAATGGTTTCAAAAGAAATTTCTTTTAATTCTGTAGGATTTGTAAAATAAATTTTTGTTTTAACGATTGGATCTGAAAACTCTGCAAATATTGTATTTAAATTGTAAACTTGTTTAATTCTATTAGATATATTCTCTTGTTTAGGGTAATCTAAAATTAACTTATCATTATGATATAATTTAATATTTTTATCAAAATTAGATATGGATATATTTTTAACCCAGTCAACTGTTTTTTTTAATTCATAACTATCTGATTTTAAAAATTTTTGTCTAGCAGGAATATTATAAAATAAATTATAAACATTTACTGTTGTACCAATATATTTTGTGTCGGGCAAAATTTCTTTATTGTTAATATTTAATTTATACGAAAATTGTGAATTTTTAGTTCCGGATATTATTTCCATTTTAGAAACTTCTGCAATTGTAGCTAACGCCTCTCCTCTAAATCCATAACTTAATACGTTAAATATGTCTTCAACATTTTTTATTTTAGAAGTTGCGTGTTTTTTACAACTTAATAATAAATCTTCTTTATCTATTCCAAAACCATTATCTACTACAGTTATTTGTTTTTTACCTGCTTCTTTTAATTTTATAATTATTTCATTAGCATTAGCATCTAAACTATTTTCTACTAATTCTTTTACTACAGACATGGGTCTTTCTATTACTTCTCCTGCTGCAATTTTTGCAATTGTAGATTCATCTAATAAAATAATTTTGCTCATATTAATAATATATAAGATAGATTTATATTTTAACAAGTTAAACTCTTAAAATAAAGTCTTTTGTACAATTGTTGCTTTATTTTTTTGAATTAAAATAGGAGAATCTTTATTGGAATTATTTATATCTAACGTTTTTTCTATTTCTTTTGCGTTGTTTATAACTTCTTGAGGCAAACCAGCTAATTTTGCTACTTCAATACCATAGCTTTTAGATATTGGACCTAATTCTAATTTTCTCAAAAATATAATATTTCCGTCTATTTCTTTTGCAGAAATATGATAATTTACTATACCATCATATTTATTTTCTAAGTCTGTTAATTGATGATAATGTGTGGCAAATAAAGTTTTTGAAGCTATTTTGTTGTGGATATATTCTAAAACAGCCCACGCAATACTCATACCATCATATGTAGAAGTACCCCTACCAATTTCATCTAATAAAATAAAACTGTTTTTTGTACAATTGTTTAATATATTTGCGGTTTCTATCATTTCAACCATAAACGTACTTAAACCCAAAGCTAAATTATCATTAGCCCCAATTCGAGTAAACAATTTATCTATTGGTTTAAATTCCATATATTCACAGGGAACAAAGGAGCCCATTTGTGCCATAATTAATATTAGTGCATTTTGTCGCATATATGTACTTTTTCCAGCCATATTTGGGCCAGTAATTATGTGTGTTCTATCTTTTGCAGAAATAAATAAATCATTTGATATAAATTTTTCTTGATTTATTCTTTCCAATACAGGATGTCTTCCTTTTTGTATAGTTATTTTATCTTCTTTTATTAAATTTGGTTTTACATAATTATATTTATTGGCAACAATAGCCAAAGAATTATAAAAATCAATTTCTGCAATTTTTTGCGCCAAATAATAAATTTCAGAAATATTTTCTTTTACTTCTAAAATTATTTTATTAAAAATTTCTAATTCTAAATTTTTGGCTTTTTCTTCCGCACCTAAAACACTATTTTCTAAATTTTTTAATTCTTCTGTAATTACTCTTTCATTATTAGCTAATGTTTGTTTTCTAATAAAATAATTTGGCAATTCATTTATTTGGGATTTAGGAATTTCAAAATAAAAACCAAATATTTTATTATACCCTATTCTCAATGTTTTAATACCCGTCTTTTCTTTTTCTTTTAATTCTATGTTTATTAAAATATTTTTAAAGTTGGTTTTTATATTTAATAATTCGTCTAATTCATTAGAAAAAGATTTTTTGATAAAATTGTTTTCTTTATAATTTGTAGGACAATCTTCAATTATAGCAGAATCTAATAAATCACACAAAGTTAATAATTTTTCTGAAAAATCAAATTGCAAATCTTCCAGATTATTATTTACATATTCTTGTAATGGTTTTATAGCTAATAATGAGTATTTTAGTGTCAATAAATCTCTAGGGTTTGCTAAGTTATACATTATTTTTGAAGATAATCGTTCTAAATCAATTATTTTTGATAATTGTTCTTCTAAAAAAACATAATGTGTATCATTAATTATTTTTTCCAAAATATTTAACCTTTTATTTATCTCTAATTGATCTGTTAAAGGTAATAAAATATTTTTTTTTAATAATCTTCCACCCATTGGTGTTTTACAATAATCTAAAACAGACATTAAAGTATTTTGTTTTGTATTTTCTAAATTTAAAACTAATTCTAAATTTTTTATTGTATGAATATCTAAACCCATATATTTTGAATTATCAAAAAATGATATTTTAGATACATTTTTCAATTTTGATTTTTGAGTATATTCTATATATTGTAATAATGCTCCTACAGATGAAATTATTTCTTCTTCTTGTTCAATGCCAAAAGATTTTAAAGATATTACATTAAAATGTTCTTTTATCTTTTCTTCTCCAAAAGATTTATTATAATATATAAAAGGTTGCTCATTTATTTGAACATTAAATATTTTAAATATTGTGTCTTTTATACTTAAATCAAAACTATCGGGAATTAAAATTTCCACGGGGTTTATTTTTGTTAAATCAGCAATTAAATTATTATCGTTTGTTTTTCCTACATAAAACTGACCTGTAGATAAATCTAAAAAAGAATAACCTATGTTTTTGTTTTTAAATAATGACAACAAATAATTGTTTGTTTTTGAATCTAAAAAATCATCTTCAAAAATAGTTCCAGGAGTTACAGTTCTTACTACATCTCTTTTAACTATTCTTCCTTTTGCTAATTTTGGATCTTCAATTTGTTCTATTATAGTTACAGTTTTACCAGCATTAACCATTTTTTTTAAGTATGTATTTAGAGCATGATAAGGTATTCCTGCCAAAGGTATTTTTGAAGTCTTTCCTCTTTTTGTTAAAGTTATATTTAAAATTTCTGAAGTTATTTTAGCATCTTCAAAAAAACATTCGTAAAAATCACCCATTCTAAAAAATAATATAGATTTAGGATATTGTTTTTTTATTTCTAAAAATTGTTTTAATGCTGGAGTTAGTTCCATTTTATATACACCTATTTAAAAACTGGATTAGTAATCTTTATAAATACATATACCCTAAAAAATATATAAAACTATTTTTATTTTAAAATATATAAGGTGTTGATATGTCATTTACAAAACAATTTAAAGAAACAATGAAAAAAGTATTTGCCAAAAAAGATACTAAAGAAGCAGATTATAAGGCAATATACCAAAAAAGATTAATAGAATTTAGAAAATTAAAAACAACAGTTACTAAATTAGAAAAACCTACAAATATAGTAAGAGCTAGAGAATTAGGTTATAAAGCAAAAAAGGGAATATTTGTAGTATTAGTTAATATTAGAAGAGGAACAGGTTTGTTTAGACAACCTATTAGAGGTAGAAAACCTAGAAGAGTTGGATTTACAAAACTTACTAGAAATATAAGTATTCAATCTATTTCTGAACAAAGAGCATCTAGAAAATATCCTAATTGTGAAGTATTAAACAGCTATTTTGTAGGAGAAGATGGAAAAAACAAATATTATGAAGTAATTATGTTATCTAAAAACCAACCAGAAGTTAAAAAGGATAAAAATTTAAAAGCAATAATTAAACAAACTGGAAGGGCTGAAAGAGGACTAACTTCTTCTGCTAAAAAAACAAAAGGTTTAAGAAAAATTAAGGAAACTAATAGAAAGTAATTAAATCCTTTTTCTTTCTTTTTTTATTATGTTTTATAAATACGAAGAAATTAATTTTATAAATATTAAAGAATTTAAAAATGATAAAAATTCTATATTAATACTTTCAAACAAATCAGAATTAAAGTATTTAAATAATTATTCTAACTACAAATTTGGAGCAATTGTAAATAATATTGATGATTTACTGTTTTGGAGTAATAAAAAAATAAATTTTATAATAAATCCTTTTAATTATAAAGAACGATTTTTTGATAATAGTACTTTTTCTTTACTAACTAAAAATAATATAAATATTATTATTATTTGGGATTTGATATTTGAAAAGGAAATTTCAAAACAAATTTTTATTTATAAACATCTAATTATTTTAAATAAATTATGCAAAAAAAATAAAATACCTTTAATAATTTTAAATAAAGATCTAGAAAAAACATATCAAATTTATAAAATTTTAAATTATAATAAAAAACAAGCAAAATATTTTTTATCTTTGGTGAAATTATGAAAACAAAATTAAAAACATTACCTAAAAGTTTAAGAGAAATTAGGCGTTATATTTATATTGAAAACATAAATATTTCTAGCATTAAAAATAATTTTATAAAAAAACATGGCGTTTTTAAATTTGCAGAAAGTGATTTTACAATAAAAAATTATAAAAACAATAAAATTATTAGAATCAATAATAAATTTTTAAATGATTTAAAAACAATTTTTAAAGACGAAAATATAAAAATCATAAAAATTTCAGGAACATTAAAAGGGCTTAAAATATGAATCAAAAAGCAATTGCAGAAAATATAAAAAATGAATTAAAAGAATTATTATTAAAAGTAAAAGATAATGATTTAAAGAAAAACATTATTTTAGAAATAAATTCTTTAAATAAGAGATTTAGTTTAAAGAAAAAAAATTTTGAAAAAGATTTGTATTGTAAAAAATGTAATGATTTTGATAAAATTAAAAAAATTAGATTTAAAACAATTTTAAAAAACAGAGAAAAATATTTACAAAAAATAACTATTTGTGAGTGTGGTTATGAAAAAAAAAAAATTATATTTAAATTTTAATTTTTTATTAATAATCATAATTTTGATTTTTTTATTAATATTATTTTTTATACCTTTAGAATTTAAAACTATTAAAGATTTGAAAACTATAAATTCTGGAAATTATATTACTAAAGGATACATATCTTCGTATTATTATAAAGAAAATTATACCTATTTAACAATGAGTGATTTAAATAACAATTTATATGGAATATATCCTAATAAATATATTTTTAAAAATAACCTATTATATAACTTTGAATGTCAAATTAATAATTCTATTTGCTATATAAAAAAAATAAAAGAAGGATAAGAAGTAAATTACTTCTTAGGGAATAATAAAAACAAAACTACAACCAAAGCTATAATTATTAATGGGTTTATTCCTCCTAATGATCCTAATAATGAACCCTTTGCAACAATAGCTTGTGCAGCTGCAGGAATAACTGGGTTTACTGGGATAGTACCGCCAGTAATAACAGGTGCTGCTTGATTTGCTTTGCCTATAGCATAAACTAAAAGTACTATTGCAGCAATTATTGCTAAAAGCCCACTTATAGCCCAACCATTGGCAGCAATACTTTTTCTACGTTCTGCTCTTTTTTTCTTTTTTTCTTCTTCTTCTTTCTTCTTCTTCTTTTCTGGATCTTCATCCTCTTCTTCTTTCTTCTTCTTCTTTTCTGGATCTTCATCAGGCTCTTTTTTTTCTTCTTTTTCTTTTTTTAATTCTTCAATAGCTTCTAAAAGTTCGTTATGATGTTCATCCATATAATTTTTTAAATCTTCCAAATCTTCTTTTTTGGCAAAATTTTCAAAAAATTCTTCTCCAAAAGCATTTTGAATTTTAGCAAATAAATCAGTATTTCCTTTTTCAATAGCTTCATTAATTATTCTTTCTAGTTCAGTACCAAATATTGCTTTAAAACCATCTGGTGTTAATCTATCTGAAATTTCTTTTAATTTATCAAAAGTTTCTGTTTTGAAAGTATTTACATTTTCATTTAAATCTAAATACATATTAATTATATCTTCTCTTAGTTTTCTAATTTCACCAATAGTTTTACCTATACCGTGGCCTATACCTTTACTAGTAGATTTCAATTCTTTCATTGCTTCTTTTATTGCTTCGTTTATAGAATCTAATTTTGTACCCAAATCTTTTAACTCAGGAAATTCTTTAGAAAATTCAGCTATAATTACTTTTACAATTTCCGAATTGTTTTCAATAAAAGATTCTTTAATTGCTTCTTTTATAAATTTTTTATATTTTTCAGAAGACATATAATCTTTTAATTTTCTAATTTCACCAATAGTTTTGCCTATACCATGACCTATACCTTTACTAGTAGATTTCAATTCTTTCATTAAGTCTTGCATTAAATTATCAATATATTGAAATTCAGGATCTAATTTGTCTAAAAGCTCTTTTACTAACTCTGTTTTTTCTCTTTTAAAGGATTCATCAAGAACCTCTTTTAAAATTTTTTTAAATGTACTTTCATTTATTTGTGTATTTTTAATTTCTTTTAATTTATTTAAAATTTCTATATGATAATCGTGTTCAGATAATAAAAGCTCAAAAGTAGAATTAAGATTTTCATAAATAATTTCTATTGTTTCTCTACTAACATTATTTTTTTGTGATTCTTCAATTAAAATTCTTTCCAATCTTTCTTGTAATTCTTTTTGTGTGTCTAATTTTTGACTTATTTCTGTAAATTTTACGTTAAAAGTTTCTTCGGCCATTCTTAAAAGTTCTTTATTATTAAAGTAATTTATTTCTTTAAATATCGTTTTTAGTCTTTCTGGAGTTATCATTCTTCTTAATTCAGAAATGTTGGAAAAAACTCTTAAAAACCCTTTCATTAAATTTTCTTGATTTTCTTTTTGATTTGATTTGATTTCTCTTATTTCTTTTAAAATATCATTTAGTTTAGATTCTAAATTTGGATTAGAATTAGTTTCTTTTATAGATTCTACAATACTTATTAAAGTTTCCCTTTTTTCAGAAAAACTTGAATTACTAAAAAATACGTTTATATTTGTATTAAATACTTGTTGAAAAATATTTTCTTGTGTAAAATTATTCAAAATATTATTTATTGTTTCAGAACTTAACCTTTCTTTTTTTAATCTTAACAATAATTTAGTTAGCATTTCTTGTACTTCAGGACTTTGTCTTTCAAGATATTTTTTTATTTTAACTATTTTTAAGTCCAGTTCTCTCTCATTAATTTTTAATGATCTAGTCATTATTTTAATTAAGTCAGTAATTTCATTTACTTTAGAAGTTTGAGATTGTTTTACAATTGCTCTTTCTTTATTTAAAACTTCTTTTACAAGCTTTATTGCTCTTTCTGGATTTGTTTTATATTGTTTTACAAAAAAATCCAACATTTGTTGTTGTTTTTTACTATCAAACCCTTTTTTCTTTAAATATTTGGAATATAAATCAAAAGTTGTTTTAAATTCATTTTCGCTTTTGGTTTTTAATTTTAATTCTAATTGTTTAGGTTTTTTTCCAACTTCTTGTTTAGATTCTTCCTTTCCGAATTCTAAAGGTAATTCTAATTGTCTAGGATCTTTAGTTATAATTTTAGGTTTTTTAAATAATTCTAGTTGTGTTCCTTTTGGCATTTCTCTTTTTTTTCTTGGTTTGCTAGTTTTTTTAACTGCTTCTCTAGGTCCTATTTCAGGTAATTCCATTTGCATTGGTTTTTTCATTTTTGAACTTAAAACAGATTCTAAAATTTTTAATTTTAAAATAGATTCTTTTAATTCTGAACTATATTTTCTTGCATTTTGTCCAAAAAAACCTGTTTGTTTTTTAGATAATTTTTCTCTTAAAAAATTAATTCTAGACTCTAAATTTAAAGATTCAGATTTTAAATCGGGAATTGTTTTAGTTATATAACTTCTTTCTATACTTCTTGTTAATAAATTAACCCTTGCTTTATTAAATTTACTTAAAGTAATTTTTGAGGTTGGTTTTTTTGTAATAGGTCTTTTAACTCTTTCTAATTTAATATTTTCTTTTTCTAAATTCAACTTCCTTTCTATATTTCTGCTTTTAGCCATAAACACACCATTCCTATAATTATATATTATATAAAAACTTATATAAAGGTTTTCCAAAAAAGTTAACTATTTAACTCAATTGAAAAAATCTTTTCCTTCATATTCTTTTGCTTTTCCACTTCTACCAATTATTAATATTAATAATAATATTATAAAAATTATAATTATAGGGGAACTTTCGGAACTTAGAGATGATTTTGTTAAATAAAATAATAATATAGTGCCAATTAAAACAAATGCAGATATTCTAAAAAATGGACTTCGCATTAATTCAAATACTCTTTTTGCTTTGTTTATTTTTTTGGATATTTCTTTTTTTGATTCATCTAAAAGTTTCTCATCTTTAATTTCTTTTTCCAATATTTTTTCTTCTTCAAATCTTGCTTCTTTGAGTTCTTTTTCAAATGCTTTTTCTTCTTTTCTTTCTCTATTTATTAAATTAAATTTTCTTTGATTATTACTTTCATATTCTTCGTTTTCAGTAAAGTTTTGAGCTTTATTTAACTTTTTTTCAGCCATTTTTTGATAAGTATAAAAATCTTCTTTGGAAATTTCATTATTTTTATAACTTATTCGCAAATTTCGCATAAATATGTCATATTCACCTTGCAGTAAAGTTTTTTTTCTACCCAAACTAGTTCTAATGTCATTATGAACTTCAGTATTTTTAGGTTTGGGTACTTTTGGTTTTAATCTTTTTAATGGTTCTTCTACTCTTAATCTTTCACGTTTTTTAATATCCATACAAATCACAAAGTAAATATAACTATATAATAATCCTTTAAATACTTTTCCTATATATTAATATAAATGAGAAATAAGTTTTTAGATATTGCAAATTTAAGTTTAAAATATTATTTTAATACATTCTATGTATCTTTAGGTTTTGGATTAATATATATAACTTTATTAAATGTAATTAAAAATGTTGATTTTAGTATATTTTTTGGAAATTTAACCTATAGTTATATTACAAACGTGTCTTTAATTTATGTCATACCCACAATTGTTTTAGGGGCGTTTATTAATTCTATTTTTGTAACTTTATTGATTTTTGTAATTAGAAAAAAATTATTACAAGAACATAGAAAAGTTTATGTTATAGAATATTTAAAAAAACACAGCATTTATGTATTTTTATTTAATCTTTTAATTTATTTTTTAATTTTTTTAATTTACATAATTTTTACAAATACAAGAGTAAGTTTTTTTATACCTATTCTTACAATTATAATTTTAGTTATAAACTTTTATACAATTCAATCAATAGTTATTGATGAAAAAAATATTTTTTCGGGAATTTCTTACGCTGTATTTTTTTTGAAAAAAAACTTTTTAAAAACAATAATTTTAATTTTAGTTTTAACAATTTTATATTTTTTGATAAGTTTAATTGCGTTTTATTTTAGCTTTGGTTGGATAATCTCAATGATTTTATATACTTTGTTTTTTTATCCTTTTTTAGAAATTGTAAAAACAATAATTTACTTAACAAAATATGAAATAGTAAAAAGTTATTTATAAATTATTTATTTTCTAATTTCTTTTCTTTATTATTTAAACAATTAAGATTTATGCAAATTTCTACATCATTTAACTTTATTATAGGAGCTTTGCACAATTCACAAAATTTAGTAGTAAAAACTATATTTCCTTTTTGTGGTAAAGGATATGTTTGTTTACAATTAGGATACCCAGAACAACCTACAAAGTTTTTACCCATTTTTGACTTTCTTGTAATTAAATCTTTTTTACAAATAGGACAAACACCTACTTTAGTAATAAAAGTTTTTTTTATGTTCTTTGAAATTTCATCTTTATTTTTATATAATTCATCCAATATTTCTGATAGCATTATTAATGAATCTTTTACCACATTTTTCTTTGTTGTTTTACCTTCTTCAATATCATTCATCTCATTTTCTAATTTTGAAGTCATATCTACATTAACAACATGATTAGCATAATCTTCTAAAGTTTTTACAACTATTTTTGAAACTTTTGAAGGCAATATTTGTTTTTTTCCAGAAATATAATCCCTAGAATATAATTTTTCTAATATTGCTGGACGAGTTGATTTTGTACCTAAATTTAATTTTTCCATTAATTTTATTAATGTTCCTTGAGAATATCTTGCAGGAGGCTTTGTTTTTTTAGATAATAAATCTTTTTTGATTATTTCTAAAATCTCATTTAATTCTAAATTAGGTAATAAATTTTCTTTTTGATTTACGTAAGGATAATATTCTAAAAATCCTTTATCTATAAATATAATTCCTTTTGTAAAAAATATTTCTTTATTTACATCTAATTCTATATTAGTAATTATTGTTTTAGCGTCCAAATATAATGTAGCTAAAAAGTGATCTGTAATTAATTTAAATACTTTCCACTCTTCTTTACTTAATTTTTCTTTTTCAGGCAAAGTTACAGGATGTATTGGAGGATGATCTTTTGTAGATATTCCTTTAGAAGGAATTATTTTTGGCAAGGCCAAAATTTTATTAATTATAGAATTAAAATCAGAACATTTTAATTCTTTTAAAATGTTTTCAAAAACTACTCCTATATATGTTTGATTATCTGTTCTGGGATAACTAATATATCCTTTCATATATAAATTTTCAGCAATATTCATAGCTTTTATTGCATCAATATTTATTGCTGCAGCAGCTCTTAAAAAATCAGTAGTATTAAATGGAATTGGTTTTTCAATTGTACCTTCTTTCTTTTCTAATTTTATTATTTTTGCTTTATTACCTAATTGAGAAAATATTTTTTCTGCATCCTCTTTTTTATATATTCTTCCTTTTTTATATTCTGCTTTGAATTTTGTGTTTTCTTTGTTTAATATTATTTCTATTTCCCAAAATGGTTCGGAAATAAAATTTTCAATTTCTAATTCTTTTTCCACAACCTTTGCCAAAGTAGGACTTTGAACCCGTCCAACACTTAAAAAATTTTTGCCTGTTTGACCAGTGTAAGTACTAAGAAATCTTGTTAATATTGCCCCCCAATATAAATCAATTTCTCTTCTCGCATCTGCAGAATCAGCCATTTTTTTATTTAAATCTAAAGTATTAGAAAATGCTTTATTTAGTTCTTCTTTTGTAATTGCTGAAAAATAAGCTCTTTTTATTTCTATTTTTGGATTTTTTTTTAACAAACAATCTACTGCTTCATTACCTATAGATTCTCCTTCTCTATCAGCATCTGTTGCAACTATAACTTTTTTTGCAAGAACTCCATTTAAAACTTTTATTATATTTGGTTGGGTTTCTTTATAATATATTGGTTCATTGTCTACAATTCTTTTTAAATTTATATACCAATTACTATACTCTTTAGTAAAATCTACATCTTTTATGTGCCCTTTTAGAGGAACTAAAATAGTTTTTCCAAAATCTTTATGATTAAATTCAAAAAAACTAACCCCTTTGTCTTGTTTAGTAGAATAGGTATTATTAGATAATATTTGAGCTATACTTTGTCCAGCAATTGGCTTTTCAGAAATAATAATTGTGTCATACATAATAAACCCTATCTATAATAAATCTGTAAACTATCTTTAGGAATAGAGTTTCTTTCAAATTCTTTTTTAGTAATTACAATTATTCCAAAATTATTTATCCCTACTAATTTAGCAATTAATTTATTTAAAACTTCAAATTGATTAAAGTCTTTTAATAAATAATTAAAAATAATATTATAATCACCTAATGTTCTATAAGCTGTTTTAACATAATCATTTTCTTGTAATATAACTAAATTTTTATCAATAGATAAAGGTTCACAATTTAAAAAAACTAGTAATTCTCCACTTATTCCTAATACTTTATAATCTAAATCTACAGATATTTTTTTTATTATTCCTTTACTCATCAAATTCTCAAATCTTTTTTTAACGGCCACATCAGTAATATTTAATTCTCGCGCAATTTCACTAAAACTAATTCTACCATTATCCATTAATTTTGTTAATATTTTATAATCATATTGATCCAAAACTTGCATACATTCACCATTTATAATTAAAACTTTATACCTAAATCATTTTAAATACTTGCTTACATAAAAGCCATCTTCAAAGTATCCTTGCTTATAATAATACTCTCTTACACCCAAACCAGAAATAACAGATATTTTTTTGTATTTGTTTTTTAAAGCAATCTCTTCTGCTTTTTGTAATAATAATTTACCAATGCCTTGATGTTGTCCAATTTGATTTGAAATGTCATTAACTTTTACAATTTTGCCATATACATGTAATTCTCTAACTAATGCAGAATTTTTTATTTCCCCAATAAAAGGTTTGTGAGGAAATCTTAATCTAATAAATCCTAATATTTGATCTCTGTTTTCTGTTTCATAAGATATAAAAAATTCCTTTCCTTTACTTGCAAAATATTTCTCTACAAATATTTTATAATTTTCACATTTACTTTCTTTAAATCCTAATTGTCTAAATCTAATTTCTTTTATATTTATTTTATTTTTTATACAATAATTAAATATTTCTTCACGCATATTTGTTTTTTTGGGTCCATCACTTATTTTTGTAATAGGTATATCTCTTTGAATTCGCATCACTCTATTCCAATAAGGTATTAATGGGTAAAAACCTTTCAAAAAATTAAAAAAATCATCATCATTATATACTTTATATTTATTTTCTTTCCACAAGTTAAATAATTTAGTATTGGGCATTATTAACAAAGGATAAATTTTAAGCATATCTGGTTTAAAATAATTTTTTTTAAATAATTTAGAAAACATTTTTATATCTTTTTTAGAATCAGAATATAATCCTGGCATTATATGATACAATACTTTTAAACCGGAATCTTTTAATAATTGTGTTGATAATTTAACATCTTTAATGGTGTGGCCTCTATTTACTTTATTATAAATTTTATTAGATAATGTTTGTACACCTAATTCTATTCTTGTAGCACCTAAATTTAATAAGTTTTTTATTTCTTCTTTACTGCACATATCAGGTCTGGTTTCTATAGTCAAACCTACTGGTCTATAATTACAAGTTTCTACTGATTTTTTTGCAGCTTTTAATGATTTATGCTCTTTATTACTTAATGCATCATAAATTCTTTTTACAAAAAACTCTTGATAATCTAAAGGTTCATTATTAAATGTACCCCCCATAATTATTAATTCTATTTTTGAAACATCATGACCTACATTTTCTAATTGACTTATTCTATTTTTTACTTGTAAATAAGAATCATAATTGTTTGCAATGGCTCTCATAGATGCTGGTTCAGAACCTGTATAACTTTGAGGCACATTCATATCTAAACCACCAGGACAAAAAATACACTTGCCATGTGGACAAACTCCTGGTCTACACATTACCGCTACAACATTTACCCCTGATAAAGAACGAGAATCTTTAATGGTTAAATATTTTTGTAGCTCTTTTTTGTTTTCTAAATCACAATATTTATAAATTTCTGAATTTAGAGGTATTTTTTTTAAATTATATTTTGTCGCCAAATATATTTTTTTGTTATTCAAAGAATCAATATTAGGTTTTGATTTTAAAATAAAATCTATTAATTCTTTAGCCATTTTTTCAATAGAGGGCAAAAAATCACCTCTATGCTAATAAAGCTATAAAATAAGTAATTGAAGAATATAAATAAAAAATAGGATTTGCTATAAAAAAAGAATTAGCAGGTAAAGATAAAAAGTCTTGTAAATTTCTATTTATTAATATTGTTTTTTTACTTATCAATTCTTTGTTTAAATTTTTTATATTTAAATAAAATTCTATATCATAATTTCCAGGATTTTTGGGAATAAATGAAAAATTATATTCTTTATTTGTTCTACCATCTAAAATAAAATTTATGTTAGGAAGTATGTTTTGAGGATAATTTGTACTTAAATAACCTTCAAATACGTTATCTGAATTATTAACAAAAGATATTACTCCTTTTTTTTCTACAAATAAATTTCCTTCGTTAGTCATCAAAATATAGGTTTTTAAAAAATCTTTTGAAACTATTGCAGTTATTTTTTCAGTTATGTTTTGCTCAGATCCTTTGTAATGATAACTTATATTTATTTCATATTTACCTATTGGAGGATTTATTATTTCAAATCCATAGTATGGCCCTTTTAATTCAAAAACATTACATTTTAAAGAAGCACAATCTAAAGAATCTAAAATAATTGTTTGATTGTTTATAGAGTTTAAAAAATTTACCTCAATATTTAGACCTGGATAAATCCTTAATTCTTTACCATCAAATGAAGTAGGTAAAACAAACTCTAAAGAATAACTAAAACTTAATGTAAAAATAATTCCAAATAATAAAAATAACATTTTTTTTGCCATATTTATAATATACCTATTGTGTTTAAAAACATTTGGTAATAATATATATTATATATAAGGTGAATTAATGATATTAATTTGTAATGTGAGTAGAGGCAAAGGTAGTTGGGGACACATAACTCGTTTAATTAATGACAATTCATGGGATGCAATATATTTAGTAACTAATGATTGGTGTAAACAAAATTTTGCTCCAAAAAAAGAAGTTAATTGGATTTTAATAAATAGAAACATGGGTTTTGATTTAATGAAAAAAACTATTAAAGAACAATTACCTTCAGGAAAAGAAATTGCTTTAAATATTATTTCCGGAGATGGAAAAGAACATATGGCTCTATTAGTAAGTTGCAAAGAAAAATATTCTAATTTTAATTATGCTATTTTAACAAAAGATGGTTTAAAATATTATTAATTATTTTTTAAAGTTATTATAATTTTCAATTATTAATTTTTTATATTTTGCAAATTCGCTTTTTTTAATAAAGAATCCAGCTGCAACGCTATGCCCTCCTCCAACTAATGTTTTACAGGTTTGTTTTGCAAAGTTTCCCAAAACAACTAAATCTATTATTTGAGATCTTGAAGAAATATTATAGCCTTTTTCTTTTTTATTTTCAAATGCTAAAAAGGTGGTTGTACCTGGATAAACTACTTGTAAATTTACGTTTATATTTAATTTATATTTTTTATCTTTTTCTCTTAATTCTAAAAATATTAAATCTTCAACTCTAAAAATATTTCTAAAAATTCTGTTCAATGCTTTATTAACTCTTTCATTTTGTTTGTTTAATTTTTTATAAAACTTTTCAGGCAATAATATAATTGATTGTAAATCTTTATCAGTTTCTAAAAATAATTTTTCAAAGGCCCATAAAGAACCAAATTCGGGGTCAGTTAATTGAAAACAAATTGTATTTAATATATTGTTTGATGGAACAATATAACCTCCATTTACAAAATATTCTGAATTGTTTTTTTCAATACCCAAATATATTAAAGAACCAATTGGAAACCAATCAGACATTGATGAGGCAAAAGCTATTTTTTCTAAAATTTCATCTTTGCCAAACATAAATCTATATGCACAATAAACTAAAGCGCAAGCACAACAATTTTCTTTTGATTTCATTTCATCGTGATACATAGGGTTTATTATCAAATCAAAAGATTCTAATTTGCAATCTTCATTAATTTTATGATGATCAATTACTCCTATAAAAGTATTTTTTAAAAAAGAATAATCATTAAGTGAAAAGTCTAACAAAAAAATATATTTAAAAGTTTGTAAATATTTTTGTTTTTCAATATTGTTTTTAATTAAACCTCTAAAATCGTGATCTACAAAAATTACTTGAAAATCTTTTTTATATTCAAATCCTAATTTTCTTAATATTTTTGCAAATATTGCTGCTGCAGGAATTCCATCCCCATCATTGTCAGCAATAATTAAAATATTGTCATTTTTTTTAATATTTTCTAAGACGGTTTTTAATTCTTCAAATTTTTCTTGCATTGGAATATAACTTTCTACTTTACTAACCACAAACACACCACAAATACTTTTAATAAATATTAACTTAACAATTTAACTTTATATCCTTTTTCATATTTATTTTTTTGTTTTTTAAATCATAATATTTTGGATCTACAAATCTAAACTTTTTAGTTAATTCTAAGTCAAAATCTATTTCTACTAATTTATAATCTAAAACTTTAAATATTTTATTTAGTTGGAATTCAACATATTTATCATTAGAATTTAACAATAAGTCTAAAATATACTGATCATCTTTATTTAAATCTAGTAAAGAAATAATATTTTTTTCTGCAGAATACTTCAATAAATTTGCAGTTAACTCATATCTTATTATATTTTCTATTGATCCCCAATGCTCTAATTGCAAATCAAAATAATATTTTGCAAATAATTCTGCGCTTTTTTTATTTTTAAAAATGATTTCTTTATTTTTAACAATTAAATTATTATAACAATATATAGCGCCAGCTTTAGACTTTCTTTGATATACTTCTCTTAAAGTATAATCTATTCTATCGGCACATAAGTGAGGAGCTTTTCTTTCTAATAATAAAAAGTTTGATTCGTCTAAAATATAATCAAAACTTAACATATGTTTTTTAAATAATTTTGGAATATTTGTTTTTTCTAAAATTCTTTTAAAATATTATCTCCATACTCTTCCTCTTTATTTTTGTATAAAAAATCAACTACGTGTGAAAAAGCAGCGTGGGATGCATCATTTAATAAACCAGCAATTTGTTCTTCTAAAGAAGCATTTAATTTTCTTAATAATAACATAACACCTATAGAATGATCATATCTAGTAAATGTTTTTCTATAATAATATTTTTGTGGTAAGCCGTGTTGCCAAATTTTTTTTAATCTTTGTATTGGTTTAGAATTAATTAATTCTATTAATATAGGTTCAGTAATTTCAAACTTACCATATAGAGGATCTTTTATTTTAATTGTGTTCATAATTTCACTTAATAATATAAAAATGCAATAATTCCTGAAAAACTAGATATAATTTTACCAGAATCACTATTTGATGAAACTATTTTATAATCTATCTTTTTATTATCTAATTTTAACAAAAAATCTTTTAATTCTTCAAAATTATTTTTAAAAAAATCATCTGTAATTAAAACTAATTTTAATGCGTTTTTTTCATTAGCCTGTTTAATTTCTTCAAAACCATATGCAACTGGTTTTTCTTTCGACAAATCTTTTAAAAATTCATTTATTAGTTGAGTATTTTGTTGTGCTGCATTATCATTTAAGATATTATTTAATATACCTCCATTTAATGCTTCTCTAATTCCAGATATTCCTGGAGAACCTATGTTTGTAAATATAAATTTAGACTGCTGTTTTTTTTCTAAATTTTTTTCTAACAAATATTTTTGAAAATTGTCTTTTTCAAAGCCTGGCCCCCCAACTATTACTGTTTCATAATCAGAATTTAAAAATATTTTTAAAATACTTGAAAAATATTCAATTCTATTTTTATTTCTTAAATCAGGATTTTTTTTACCACTGCCTTTGAATTTAATTTCTGCAATAAGGGTATAATTGCAATCGTTTAATTTTGCAATTAATGCAGAATCATCATCTAAAATTAAAAACATTATTTTTTTATTGTATATTTTATTTAAAGAATTGTTTAACATTTTTTTGTGTAATTCCAAAAATAAATTTTTAGTTATTGATATTGTATCTCCAAAAGATAAATCAAAAGAATGATATTCTCCAATATTTACATATTCTAAAGGAACCCCATCTATAATTTTTCCCAATATTTTTAATATTCCTAACTCAAAATTCAAATCTATTTTTTCAGCTTTTATTTTTAAAAATACAGTTTTCTTTTCACTATTTTCACTATCATTTACACGAAAACGTCTAGTTGTTTTTCCACCAACAACATCATTTTGAGATATAAATATGTTTAAAAACCACAAATCATCTAGGGTTTCAACACCAAACTCAAAAAACAAGGTTTTAAAATCTTTTTTATATACTTTCATATAATATATATAAAATAAAATGTTTAAAAAATGTGTTAAGGGATTGAATGTATAAAAAACGTATTGCAATTATAGACCAAAAAAAATGTAAACCAAAACTTTGTGGAGAAATTTGCATTAAATTATGTCCTATGCTAAGATTAAACAAAAAGGCAATTTATAATGAAAATGATGAAATAAAAATAGAGGAAGGTTTGTGTTCTGGTTGTGGTATTTGTTCTACAAAATGTCCTTTTGATGCAATAAAAATAATTAATTTGGAATTAAATTTGGATAATCCTTTACATCAATATGGCGAAAATAGATTTAGATTGTTTAGATTTTTAGAATTACCAAAAAATGGCAATTTAGGTATAATAGGACAAAATGGAATTGGAAAAAGTACCATAATAAAAATTCTTGCGGGCCAAATTATTCCTAATATGGGGGATTATAAAAACAATAATATAAACTATGAAAATATAATTAATTTTTACAAAGGAAAAGAAAATCAAAAAATATTTTTAGAATTAAAAAATAATAATTTTGATTTTGCATATAAACCCCAAAATATAGAATTAATTCCTAAAACATTTTCTGGGACTGTTTTAAGCTTATTAAAAAAATGTGATAAAAAGGACAATTTAAAAAATATAATTATTGACTGGAATTTAGAAAATATATTAGATAAAGATATTAAATTTTTGTCAGGTGGAGAATTACAAAAAGTTGCAATTGTTGCAACTGTTTTAAAAAATGCAAATTTAAGTTTTTTTGATGAACCAAGTTCATTTTTAGACATTAAACAAAGATTTTTATTTGCAAAAAATATTCAAAATGAAAAAAAAAATATAATTATAGAACATGATTTGGCGATATTAGATTATATATCTGATTATATAAATATTTTATTTGGTAAATCTCACGCTTACGGAGTAGTTAGTCATATAAAAAATACTAATGTAGGAATAAACGAATTTTTAGAGGGTTATATAAAAGATGAAAATTTAAAATTTAGAAATTATAATTTGAATGTAGAATACACACCTTCAAATATTAAACATAAAGATATTTTGTTTAGTTATCCTGAAAAAGAAATTAATTTAGGCAATTTTAATTTAAAATATAAATCTAGCGATGTTTATAGCAATCAAATTATAGGAATCTTAGGAGAAAATGGAACTGGAAAAACAACTTTCATAAAAGATATTTTAAAAAATAATAAAAATAATACTTTAAAATTTGCATATAAACCTCAAAGTTTATCTTTTGATACTAATATTATGAACTTACCAGTTTTTCTTTATTTAAAAGATGGAAATCAAGAAATATTAAAAGAATTATGGGATAAATTAAACATAGAAAGAATAAAAAATTATAAACTAAGTGAATTAAATGGAGGAGACTTGCAAAAAGTAATTGTTTGCAAAACTCTTTGTGAAGATGCGAATGTATATTTGATTGATGAACCTTCTGCATTTTTAGATGTTGAAGAAAGATTAAATGTAGCAAAAGTTATAAGAAATGTAATTTTCAAAAAAAATAAAATTGCTTTTGTAATAGATCACGATATTTTGTTTATTGATTTTATATCTGATAATTTATTAATTTTTGACGGTTTGCCTGGAAAAGAAGGACGTGTATTTAATATAATGAATAAAAAAGAAGGTATGAATCTTTTTTTGAAAAAACTAAATATAACATATAGAAAAGATCCTATAACTAAAAGACCAAGAATAAATAAAATAGACTCTAGTAAAGATAAAGAACAAAAAAATAATAATAATTTTTATGAAAATTAAAATGTTTATTTTATAAATACTTTGTATCCTATAATAATATGCAAGAACTTCTAGATTTAAATGTTGTTAAAGATTATTTAAATAAAATAGATGATAATGCATATGATCTTTTAAAAGAATGGAGCAAAAATTCATCAATAAAAAATGATGAAAAATTAGCAGAAATGATGAATCAAAAGGTAACAATTATTAGAACAACTTTAAATAAATTAAGTTTTAGAGGAATAATAACTTACGAAAAAGAAAAAGATCAAAATTCAGGTTGGTATAATTTTTATTGGAATATTAACTTTAAAAAATTAGCAACTTTAATAACTAAAGAACATTTAGAAAGAAGAGATAAATTAAAAACAAAATTAAATCAATTACAAGATTATGATTTTTTTACTTGCAATAATGTATGTAAAGAAATTCCATTTGAAATTGCAGCAGAATACAATTTTAATTGTCCTCACTGCAATCAAAATTTAGCAATGATTGATAAAAAAATTCATGGCAAAAAAATTGTTGATGAAATATCACAAATAGAACAAGATTTGGTATTTATAAAAAAAATATATAACTAAAGCGAGGTAGGGCAGCTTGGAGTGCCCGCCGGGCTCATAACCCGGAGGTCGTTGGTTCAAATCCAACCCTCGCTATACTTTTTAAATCTTATTTATTTTAATATATAATATGAATTCTAAAAATAAAACAATTATATCCTGTATAATTCCAGCATATAATGAAGAAAAGAACATAGAAAATGTATTAAAAGTAATTACCACTTATAAAAAATTTGATGAAATCATTATTATGGATGATTGTTCAAAAGACAATACAAAACTAGTTTGTGAAAAATTTGCTAAAAAAGATTCTAGAATTACAGTAATTACTAATAAAAAAAATTTGGGAAAAACTCATAATGTAATTAAAGGGATTGAAAAAAGCTTGGGAAAAATAATTGTTTTGATTGATGCCGATTTAATAAATTTAACTAAAAAAAATATAACTTCACTAATAACGCCGGTAATTACCAACAAATATGATTTAACTATTTTAGATAGAGCTGGCGATAGAACTCCAATGTGGGGTTGGACTAATTGTGCCAGATTTGAAGGTGGCGAAAGAGCTTTTTTTAAAAAAGATTTCTTAAAAATAGACTTTAAAGACGCCCCCGGATATTTATTAGAAATAGTAATGAATGTACATTACATGAATCAAAAAAAGAGAATTTTAACAATTTATTGTAAAAATTTAGATACTGTGCACCAATATGATAAAATTAACAAAATAGAAGGATATAAAAATTATATTAAAATGAGTAAAAATATATTAAAAAAGGCTGGATTATTAAAATATTTAGAACAGATAATCAAAATAGAAGAAGATAGGCTTAAAAAAATTTATAAAATATCTAATAAAAAGTATTATAATATTGTAGGAATACCATCAGTAATTACTCTTGGTTTTTTATTAGGATTATACACTTTTGTTGAATTAAACATAATTAAACAAAAAAATAATTTAAGTAAACATAACAAAAAGAGTAATTCCAGTAATTACCGTTATTACTATCAAAAAATTAATGAAATGTATTTAAAATTGTTAAAAATTAAACAAATACCCAAAATAATTAAAAACACAAGTATTAGGACGTTAAACAAATTTAAAAAATAAAGTGTAGATTATGAAAAACAGCATTAATAAAATTAAATTGGGCGAATTAAGTTTGAAAAATAACTTATTTTTGGCCCCTATGTTAGGTTTTACTAATTTTGCTTTTAGAGAACTTATTCAAAAAACTTCTAATATTTCAACAATTACAGAAATGATCCCTATAAATGCATTAAGTAAAGACTGTAATTACTGTAAAGACTTAATAATTAGAGGTAATTACGAAAAAAACCTAGGATACCAATTTTTTGGTAATGACGAAAATAAATTTGTTAAAAGTATAGAAAATTTGGAAAAAATGGATATTAAAATAGATTATATTAACTTAAATTGTGGTTGTCCTGCTACAGATATTATAAAACAAGGGGCTGGTAGTGCTTTATTAAATAGAGAATCAAAAATAAAAAATATTATTGAAAAAACAAAAGAATGTTTTGATTATCCTTTTACTATAAAAATAAGAACAGGTTATGATTATGAAAAACATTTAAACTATAAAGAATTGGAGGGCTCTGGTTTGGATGCAATTTTTTTACATGGAAGAACTAAAAAACAACAATATTCTGGAGAAATAAATTTGGAATATATAAAAGAGGTTAAAGAAAAAACAAATATTCCTATTATTGCAAACGGAGATATAAGAAATATAGAAGATATAAATAGAATCTATGAATATACTAAATGCGATGGTTTTATGATTGGTAGAAAGGCATTATTTAATCCATTTATTTTTGAAGAAATTTTATATAAAAACAAAAAAAAGTTTGAAGACAAAATATTTTTTTTAGAAGAATATTACAAATTATTAGAATTTAAAGATGTAAAAACAAAATTTAAAGATGTAAAAAATTTGAGTTTATTTTTTGCGAGAAATATAGATAATATTGCAGAAGTTAGAAAAAATTTGGCAAAATCTCAAAGATTTGATGAAATCATAGGAATACTTAAAAAGGTTTGTTAATTTGATATATGTAAATACAGTAATTACTAGTGATTATATGGGTTTATTAGATAAAATAAAAAACATTTTTAAAAAAAAAGAAAGTTATGAAAAAATAAATAATAATGTTTCTGAAATAAATATAAAAGAAGAATCTTTTGCTGTTGTAGAAAAAGATAAATATAATTATACTAATTTGTGGGATTATATTAAACCAAAGGAAAATACCCAAGCCGAACACATTTTAACAGTTGTAATTATTGAAGATTGGTTAGATATGGATCAAATTAGAAAAAAAATTAAAGATATATTTTTTATAGAATACAAACACGAAAAAAGTTTGTATCCCTACATTAAAACATTAGTAGATATTGGTTTATTAGAAACTAGTTCTGTTGGTGGAAAAAGAAAATGGAAAAAAAAAGATTTTATAATAAATAATAAATTTAAAGAAGAATATATTAAAATAACTAATTGATTATACTTTAATTTAATTTGAATATTTTAATTTGAATTCTTTTGTTAAAGAATCTAATTTTTGCATTATTTGTGTTTTTTCGTTAATTTCATTATACCATTCTAAAGAAAATATTTTTTTAATTTCTAAAAATAATGTATTTTTTAGAGGTATTGATATTATTTTATTTTCGTTTAAATTATCCTCTAATAAATTTAAGATTCTTTTTGTATTTCCATCGTCATCAACAATAAAGGTATTTGTGATTACTCTATCTATAGCTTTTTTTGCTTGTTGTTCTGAAACATCTATATCATATAATGTATATGTTGCAGACCAATTTCCTTTCTCATACCATTTGTGTGTGGGATTTTCGCCAGTTTTAAAAAAATCTAATAAATTAGTTAAAGAATCTTTAGGAACTATAACTTCATTTTTTCCTTTTTTAATATATGTTGTTTTAGATAATATTCCTGGTCTATGATAAATATATATTTTGCCATTTGATTTGGTTACATTTTGAGTATAACCATAAATAGCCCTAAATATTTTTTGATAATTATAATCAGAATGATTATAATCAGCATTCATTTTAACTTTATATTTTACCATATACGCTTTAGTCATAATAATCTAATTAAAAAACAATCTAAAAATATATAAATGTATTTATTAAAATACTACACCCCATACTTCTAGTATTAAATATATAATATTTTTTTTATTTATGTATAAATAATAAATATAAAAAAAGAATAATAAAATATAGTTTTATCTATATTTTACTAATGATCCAGAACTTACTTTTTTAGGTTCTTCTTTATGTGTTTGTATTTTTGTTTCTCCTCTAACAGGTCTAGGTGAAACTATAATAATATCTTTAACAGCTATAACTGTTTTATAAGGTATACTTTTATCGCTAATTATTTTTTTAGCTTCTTGTTTTGTTTTTACTTTTAAAGGAGCTGTTGTAATAGTTTCTAAAACACCACTTTCTAAATTAACAACTATATCATAAACCTTACCTTTATAATCTCCATTTTGAGTAAATATATCTCTACCGAACAATTCAGATAATCTCATCATCAATATCCCTCCAATAAATATAATGTTCTTTATTATAATAAATCATTCCTTTTTATATATGTTTGCTTTTAAAATATACATTTTTAACCATTTTTTTTAAAATAATTAATTTAAAATAAAAAAAATAAATAATACTAGAACTATAGGGGTTATAGGGTAAAAACATAAGATACCTTTAAATACCTTATCGTTTTGTATATCTATAATTATATTTTATGTTTTACGGGAGACAGGTGATTATATGTATAAATATTCTATAGCAAAACAATTAGCATCTAAGAGGGTAATCACCAACAGAGGTGACGAAGTAGGAAAAGTTATAGATATCATCATTGATGAATTATCTGGTAATTTGGAATATTTGTTGGTAGAAGCTGATTTAGATTCAAAAGTTACAAAAACTTTGAATATAGACATGAAAAACAGAATGATTAAAGTGCCTTATTCAGCAGTTTCCGCTGTTAGTGATGTTTTCATTGTTGATGAAAAACAAATAGTTGTAGACAACGAAGACGAAGTTATGTAAATGAGAAAACAAATTTTTGTTTTCTTTTATCTATTTTTTTTAAAATAAGTTTTTTATTATTTATTATAAATTCTTTATCAATCTCTAAATTTTTTAATAATTTTTTTTGTATATTTTCTAAAGCGTCATAGTTAGAATAAATGAAATCACCTTTTTCTTTTATAATTTCCATTTCTTTTATAATTTTTTCTTTTGCCATTTTTTGTTTTTTCAAAATATTTTCAATATTATTTTTTTCTTTGTTTTTAACTTTTAAATTTTCATTTTGATCTGCAAACAAAATATTTTTCAAAATATATTTTTCTATAAAATTATTATATTCACAGTCAATTTTATTTAAAAATTCAAAATCTAAATTAAAAATATTTATTTTGTTATTGTTTTCAAAATAAGTTAACCTAAATTTTTTGTTTATATATTTTTCTTTAAAATAATTAATTACGTCTTGAAAATTTTCATAAGTGTAATTGTCTTTATTTATATTTTTATATTCTAAATATTTTTCCACTAATTTTGGATTCAAACTAGTATTTAAAGTAATATTTGAAACCAAATTTTTGTCTAAATTTATATCTTCTTTTTTAGAATTATATTCTAAAATATTTTTAAAATTATTTTTTGGCAAAACATATATTTCATTTTTACTAATTTTTCTTTCTTTCCATTCTTCTTTTAATAAATATAAAATTATTTTATTGTTTTTATCTGTTAATATTATATTATTGTTTGAAAAAAATTCACAATATAAATTATAATCTAAAAATTCAAATAATAATATTTTTTCTAAATTTATTTGTTTTATATTCATAATTTTTTTATTTTCTAAAATATTGTTTAATTGCAGCGCAAATCCTTTATTTTGAGGTTTTGCCTCTGTTTTTAAATTAGAAATTATTGCAAACCCCAATCCCAAAAGTAATTCCTTATTATTTTCTTTCCTAATTTTTATTTTTAATATTTTTTCATTGGTATTAAGCAATTGTATTTTTTGAATGTATCCATTTAATAATTCTTTGTTAAATAAATCTTCTAAATATAAAAAATTACTATTATTAAATTCTATATTTTTCCATTCTAAACTATTCATATTAAACATTTTAAATCACTAATTTTTTTAATTATTAAATCTGGATTATATTTTAATAATTCCTTTTTATTGTATAAAAAATCTATTTTTGCAATAGTATAAACCTTTGCGTTTTTTCCAAAAATGATGTCTTTAATATTATCTCCAATATAAACAATATTTTTGTTTTTTAAATCATACTTTTTAATAATATATTTTAAAGTTTTAGGGTTTGGTTTTGAAGTTTTTATTACGCCCGATGTTATTATTATATCAAACATTTTTTTTTCATTTCTTAAACTTAATAACACCGCTTTCTTTTTTGAGCTAGTAATTATTCCTAATTTATATTTTTCTTTTAATTTGTATAATATATTTTTTGTTTCTTCTTCAAAAACAATATTTTTCTTTAAATAATTATAATATTTTTTTTCAAATAAATTATTTAAAATTAAAATTTCTTTTTCTTTTAATTTTGGATTCAACAACTTAATAACTTTTTTGGAGGGTGGTCCAAATTCTTTAATTATCTTTTTATCATCTGTTTTTGGAAAAATAGATTTAAAAGCTTTTAATATAATTTCATTAGATTTAATTAAAGTTCCATCCAAATCAAAAATTAAAAATTTAACATTCTTTTTAATATTTTTTAAATTAGTATCTAAGAATTGCACCAATACCACCAAATGCGTTAATAAATTGTACGGATTCACTAGAATTTTTAGAAATAAATACAATTTTGGTATTATATTTTTTCGCTAATTCATAAAAATATTCGCCTACATCTATTTTTTCTATTTCACAAATTTTGTCCGAACCACAGTTAGGACATTTTAAAGTATTGGTTTCTTTTGTAAAAACAGTATTACAGGCCTCACATTCAAATTCACTCATGTCAAATTCTAAATCTTCATATAATATAATTTTGTCTACCCGTCCTTCTTTAACTGCAGAAATAACTTCATTTATACCGTATGTAGCTAAATTTGTTTTTACAACTTTTTCAAAAAAATTAAAAATTTCTTGTTTTTCAATAACTAATTCACTTTCTTTTAATATATCTTCAGATAGCTCTATAATTTCTTTAATTCCTGACTCATCTGTATAAGTATTATCTACAAAACCCAAAATTTTGTTTTTTACCCTGTAATCCATTTCAGCAATTTCTATTGCTTTTCTTTTTGTATTTCCTGGTCCTCCAAGAATGATTCCTTGTAATTTGTTTTCTTCAATAAAAGGCAGATATACTTCAGTCATTTTTGTAGAAATTCTATTATAAAAGTCTTGTGCGGCTTCATCTCTTAAATGTTCAAATCTATGAGCTGATTGACCCCCCGCCTTTATTTTTCCAGGAACTGTTGAGTTTAAATTCAAAACAATTTTATATATTTTACCAGTTAAATAAGCAATAGTGGCTTCTCTATTATCTATTGCTACAATACCATATACTTTATTTGGTATTAACATTTCTTTTAAAGGATCTAAGTAAAAACTTGAATCACACCTATATAATTTTACATTCAAGGATTTAACAGGAATTATATGATGTAATTGTATATCTGCTTTTCCATCTTGTTCAGAAACATTTCCACAAAATAATACCAAACCTGTTTCAGGAATTGAAAAATCGGTAACTTTTAAGTATTGAATTATTTTTCTTAATGCTCCTTGAACATTTTTTCTAGTTGTGGCACTTTTTATATTTGATGATTGACTAACTTCATTTACCAATTGATTCATTACTGAGCTTCTATCAGTATTGAAAGGAATATATAAGGATATTAATTCCGTATGCTTTCCTTTAAATTTATCTAACAATTTTAATTTTTTTTTAAAAATTTCAAAATTTACTTCCATTATATCAACCAACAAATAGTAATAACAAATATTATATATTTAGAGCAATTATCTTTTTAATCTTACCTATTTTAAGGTATAATTTCCGCTCCATTATATTTTAAATAATGAAAATCTTTTTTAGAAAGAATTTTCGCATTTATTAGTTTTTTTATTAGTTTTGTATTTTTTTGTAATTCCTCTATTAAAAAAATAGTATTTTTACAAAGTTGCTTTTTTTCATTTTTTGGCCAAGGGTTAAGAATATTTGAATATAAACATCTAGTTCCACACAAATTTAAATATTTACATTTTTTACAGTCATTAGGAACAAAAACAAGTTTTTTTATTTTTGTATTTTTATTTATATCTCCTAAATAATAATTTTTCATACCTGCCATTATTGGACAAGGAATAACTTTTCCATCAGTTTGGATTGTAAAATTTCCAAATCCTGCGCCACACATTAATTTAGTTTTTCTTTCGTACAATAAGTTATTTATTATCCCTATAAAAGGATAAATTTTTATAATTTTTCCTTTTTTTAAATTTTGTATCCAAAAATCAATTAATTTTTTTAAATTTGGAATATAATTTTCATTTGAAAATTTTTCAAAATTTCTTTTTTTGTAGTCGTTAAACCAGAAATTAGCATCTAATTGCCAATGAATTGAAGAAAATAATTTTGTATTTAATAAATGTTTTACATTTTTGTAAATGTTTTGATTTAAAATAGTCATTCTTGCTGTAATTTCCTTTTTGTAGCCTAGGTTTTTAATATAATTTATATTTTCTATGATTGTATCATAGGTTTTTTCACCCCTATATTTAGAAGTAATTGATTTATTTCCATCTATAGATATGAAAATACTTTCAAAATATTTTAGGTATTCTTTTTTTATTTTATTTAAAAAAATTCCATTTGTTTGTAGTATATATTTTACATTTAAATCTTTCAAAAAATCTATCGTTTTTTCCATTTGAGGTATGTTTAATAGTGGCTCTCCTCCATAAAAAATAACATAAGGGTTTTTTTCTTTTCTTAAAACATTTTTTAATTTTTTTAAATCATATTTTATATTATTTGATATTTCACAAATGGGTTCTGGAAAATCATCTGGTTCATTAAAAGCTTGTTCTCCACAATATTTACAGTTTAAATTACAATTATTTGTTAAAATTAAAAAATAAATCATTTTATCACTAAAACTAAAAATACTTTTTATATATTTTTAAAAGGTTTGTAAAGTTAATAACTGGTAAATAATAGTTTCTATGATCATCTGTTATTCTAGGACAAGCCGTATTAATTAAAAAATTTATACCCAAACCAATTAATTTATTTTCATTAATTTCATTACCATAAATAATAATTGCTTCTTTATTTATTTTATTTATTTTTTTAACTAAGTCTTCTGCGATTTTTATTTTATTTTGACCTAACTTAGAACTTACATATATACCTATAACTTTACTTTGTAAAAACAAAGCGTCATAATTTATAATTTTTTTAGAATTTATTTCTTCAAAGTTATTATTAAAGTCATATTTATATGCTTTAACACTTTGTAAAGCATTAAAATGAAAATTTCCATCCCCTAAATAAATTATAGCATCTAACTTTTTTGATATTTTTTCAACATTAGAACAATCACAACCCAAAATTTGACCTATTTTTAATTTGTTGTTTTCTTTTCCTAAAACTACGTCCAACTTTTTGTGTTTTTTTAATTCTTTAACAATTTCGAAAATAAAATTATTATATTGTATTGGGCCTACAATAGTTATTTTTTTCTTTGCAAATTTTTTTTCGATATCTTTAATTGTTTTTTCTATATCCTCTTTATCAAAAATGTAATAACAAGGCCAATAAATTATTTTTTCTTTTGTGTTTATAAATTTAGTATGCCCAAAGTGAATAATTGCCTCGCAGTTTGCTTTTTTTAAATCTGTTTCATAAATATCACAAGCTCCAAAAGTAGTATCTATAGATAAAACAAATTCTTTTTTTGTATCTTTCAAGCTATGTAAAATATGTAGATATTTGTGTTTTAAACCCTCGGGTAATTCTATTAAAAATCTTTTTTCCTTTTTTCTTTTTAAAACTTCTTTTAGTTCTTTTAATTGTAAATCTAATTGTAACATAAATATCAATATATAATATTTATATTAAAAGTATAAATAGTTTTTGCTATAAAAAAAATAAAAAAGTTAGAAACTTTTATCTTTTAAGTTTCTATTTCTTATTGAATCTAATATTAATTCTCTTTCAGCTATATATACTGTTTCTCTTATTTTATCCACAGCATCTATATTTGCAGATATACTTTCTATTCCAAGACCTACCAATATTTTTACCATTTCTGGGTTTGAACCTGCTTGTCCACATATGGATGTTCTAATACCTTTTTGTCTACACGCGTTAATTACGTGTGCAATTTGTTTTAATATTGCAGGATGAAATTCAGTAAACCATTTTTGAATTTTTTCATTGTTTCTATCTAAACCCAAAGTTAATTGTGTTAAATCATTAGTGCCAAAACTTACAAAATCAATTTTTTCTTTTATGTATTCTTCTATAGTTAAAGAACAACCTGGTGTTTCAACCATAATTCCAAAAAAACAATCTTTGTGAGGATTTAATCCTACTTCTTTAGCTATTTTTTTAGCTTCTATATATTCTTGTACATTTTGTGTAAATGGAATCATTATTCCTATATTTTTATAACCTTTCAAAATCATATTTTTAATTGCTCTAAATTGTACTTTTAACATTTCTGGTTCATCTAAGTCTCTTCTTATTCCGTGCCAACCTAACATGGGATTATCTTCTTTTGGTTCTTCTTTTCCACCTTTTAAGTTAATATATTCATCAGTTCTTGCATCAAAGGTTCTATAATATACTGGTAAATCTTTAAAATATTTTAATATTTTTTCCAATTCTGATTCTAAAATTGTTTGTAATTCTTTTGATTTATTTGTATGTATCATATGATATGGATGTTCTTTTGAAATAGTTAAAATATGTTCTGCTCTCATCAATCCAATACCGTCAGGATTTGTTAAAGATGCTTTTTCAGCAGCGTCGCTAAAAGCCAAATTTACTTTAACCTTTGTGGAAGTAATAAATGAAGTTGTTTGTGCTTTTTTTAACTCTTTTTTTTCTAAAGTTATTTTATTATCTATAATTCCGTCATATACTTTTCCCTTTGTAGCGTCGACACTTACTAATTGATCTTCTTTTAAGATTTTAGTTGCAACCTCTGTTCCTACAATTGCAGGAATTCCCAATTCTCTTGAAACTATTGCTGCGTGACAAGTTATTCCACCTTCATCAGTAATAATTGCTGCTGCTTTTTTCATTTGAGGAACCATATCAGGAGTAGTCATTTTTGTAACCATTATATCCTTATCTTTTATTTTATTTAGTTCCTTCAAACTTTTTATTATTCTTACAGGGCCTGTCGCAAAACCTACACTGGCGCCTAACCCACGTAATATAGATTTTTGTTTGATTTCTTCTTCTTGTGATTTTAAATTATTTTTTAAATTCAAAGTGGTAATGGGTCTTGATTGTACAATATACAATATATCTTTTTCAATAGCCCATTCTAAATCTTGGGGTTTTTTGTAATGCTCTTCAATTGCTTGCCCTATTTTTGCATATTTTAAAATAATTTCATCAGAAATTTTTTGTTTGTCTTGTAATTTTTTTGGAACATTTTCTTTTTTATTTCCTGTTTTATCTTTTATTAATTGCCAAGTTTGTTTTGCTATTGTTTTTGAGGTTATTTGCCAAGTCTTTTTATTCACTATATATGTATCTGGAGTTATACTTCCAGAAACAATTGTTTCTCCTAAACCATATACCGCTTCTATAACTATTTCATTAAGATTATTTGTTATAGGATTAGCACTAAACATAATTCCCGAAACAAAAGATTCTACTTGTTTTTGAACAACTACTGCTAATTTAACTTTTTCTATTGGAAAATTTTGTTTTCGTCTATAAAATATAGCTCTAGGATTAAATAAAGAAGCCCAACATTTTTTTACATTTAATAATAATTCTGATTCTCCAAATATATTCAAATAAGTATCTTGTTGTCCGGCAAAACTTGCGGAGGGTAAATCTTCTGCTGTTGCTGAACTTCTTACAGCAATTAAACATTTTCCTAATTTTTTATAAGCATTTAATATTTCTTCTTCTAAATTTTTACTTATAGGTTTAGATAAAATTAATTCTTTTATTTGTTTTGATTTTGTGTTTAATTCATTAATATCATTTACATTAATATTTTTTTCAATATTTTCAATAGTTTTTAAAATGCTATTTTCTATTGCATTTTTAGCATATGCAAAAGAAGTTACTACAAAACCATTAGGTATAGGAAAATTATTATTATACATTTCTCCTAAGTTTGCTCCTTTTCCTCCAACTTCTGGAATTTGGTCTTTATTTATTTCTTCAAACCACAAAATATTTTTACTCATTAAACCACCTATTCTATATAATCATCAATATTTTTTATTTTTATACCTTTATCTGAAATTTCCATTGGGTGTATTTCACTCGAATGTTTTGTAGCCCTCATTTTTCTAATTAACATTGTTCTATTTATTCCTTGTATTCCTGTATCTAAATATTTTAATACAAAAACCCCATCAGCAACAAATTCTTCAACACCATATTTACTATATTTTTTAGTTTCTTGATCTAATTCTGTAATCAATAAAGCTGTAAGTCCTAGTTTAGAAAATACATATACCATTTCTAAAATAGCCTCTCTAATTTCATCATTTTGTTTAAAATAAATACCCATAGTTGCAATTGAATCCAATACAATTCTTTTTGCACCTGTTTGTTTTACTAATCTAACTATTTCTAAAAGAAGTTTTTTATAATCAAAACTATTTTGACTAAATTCATATTCTTCATTTGTAGTAATTCCTAATCTTGTAACTGTAACATCTAACATAAGTAATTTATGTTCGTCTTCCATTCTTTTTAAATCCCAACCAAATTTTAACATATCTTGTCTTATTAAATCTGGTCTTTCATCTAAACTTACATATATTCCGGGCTCACCATAAAGATATGCCCCATTATATAAAAATTGAGTTGCAAAAATTGTTTTTCCAGCACCTGTTGCACCAGAAACTAAAAAAGTTCTATTTTGAGGTAATCCATTTTCAATTAATTCATCTAACCCAGGGATTCCACTAGGAATTCTGTTTATTACATCCATCAGAATGCCTCCAATATAATAATCAATTTATAAACATTTTATAATATGTATTACATATATAAAAAGGTATTGTTATGAATAATGAAATAGAAATTGATATAAATAAACCAATTAATAATAGCGCTCAAGAATATTATTCACAATACAAAAAAATGAAACAAAAATTAGAAGGATTAAATTCAGCAATTGAAATGATGGAAAATAAATTTAAAACAATAGAAAATAAAAAAATAATTGTTAAAGAAGTTGTAGAAAAAAAGAAATTGGCATGGTATGAAAAATATCATTGGTGTTTTTCTAGAAATAATTTTTTGATTATTGCTGGCAAAGATTCAACATCAAATGAATTGTTGGTTAAAAATTATTTAGAAAAAGATGACTTATTATTTCATAGTACTATTCAAGGATCTGCACATGTAATTATTAAAAATGGGCAGAAAGCTGAAAAAGAAGATTTAGAGGATTGTGCCTTGTTTGCTGCAATATTTTCTAAAGCATGGAATTTGGGTTTTTCTAGTGTAGATGTTTTTTTTGTAGAACCTAATCAAGTTTCAAAAACTGCTGAATCTGGAGAATATTTATCCAAAGGAGCTTTTGTTATAAGAGGAGAAAAAAATTTTTTTAAAAAAATAAAAATGGAAGCATATTTAGGAATAGTAGATATAAATAAATTAGATTCGAATTATTTTGGAAAACGTGTTTTTATAGGATCAAATGAGTTATTAAAATCTAAAAATATAAATCAGATTTTAGGTATAATCCCCGGAAAAGAAAAAAAAGGAGCTATTGCAAAATATATACTTAAAAATATGCCTAAGGAAAATCAAAAAGAAATTTCTTTAGATGAAATTGTTCAAGCTCTACCCCCTGGAACAATGGAAATTATAAAAGAAAAAAAGAAAAAAAATTAACTATTTAGTTCTCTTAATATTTTTTTTAAATTTAAGTCATACATTTTACAAACATCTTTTAATAATAATTTATCCATTTCATATTTTGCATGAGAACAAGATAAACAAGGTACGTTATTATCAAACAAAATTTTAATATTTTTTTTATTTTTTAAAATATCTTTTAATGTTGTGTTTTCGTTAATTTTTTTTATAGTTTTTTTTTCCTTAATTATCGTTTTATTTTTATTTTTTTCTTTGTATTCTTTAATTGCTTTTTTTAACGCGTCTATAGACATCATAGAACAATGATATTTTATTTTTGGCATATCTCCCAGTTCATTTATAATACTTTTATAATTTAATTTTTCTGCTTCGTTTATTGTTTTTCCTTTAACTATATTACATAAAGTATCAGATGAAGCTATTGCTGCAATACACCCATATGTTTCAATTTTCACATCTTTTATTATGTTATTTTTTATTTTTAAATAAATACGCATCATATCTCCACATTTTATATTTCCTGTTTCGCCTATTGCGTCTGCGTTTTTTATTTTGCCTAAATTTTTAGTGTTTTTAAAAACATTAATTACTTTTTTTGAATACATTATTTATCACCTTATATATTGGAGAAAAACTTCTTAACTTTTTTAAAATTTCAGGTATTTTTTTAATAATTAAATCTATTTCTTCATAAGTAGTATATTTACTTAAAGTTAATCTTAAACTTCCATTAGCCTCTTCATTACTTCTACCAATTTCTTTTAGAACATAACTTGGTTCTAATTTTATAGATGAACATGCAGAACCTGTTGAAGAACAAATTCCAAAACTATCCAAATATCCTCCTACTGCTTCTCCTTCTACGCCTTTAAAAGAAACATTTACATTATTACAAAGTCTATTTTTTTTTGGTCCATTTAAAATAACACCTGGATTTTTTAATAATTCCTCGATCAATTTGTCTCTTAATTTTTCTATTTTTTTAAAATCGGTTTTATTTGCAATTTCTACAGCTTTTGCAAAACCTACTATCGCAGGAATATTTTCAGTTCCAGCTCTAAGTCCAAATTCGTGTGCACCACCATGTTGCCAAGATTTTATTTTTGTACCTTTTTTAATATATAATGCTCCAATTCCTTTTGGTCCATGAATTTTATGTGCGTTAATACTTAACAAATCAATATTTATTTTTTTAACATCAATATTTATTTTAGTATAACTTTGACATGCGTCACTATGAAATAAAACATTTTTTTCTTTACAAATTTTGCCTATTTCTTCTAAATTCATTATTGTTCCTATTTCATTATTTCCATGAATTATTGATACTAGTATTGTTTTTTTATTAATCGCATTTTTTAAATCATTTAAATTAATAAATCCTTCTTCATTTACATTTAAATATGTAATTTCAAAGCCTTGTGTTTCTAACCACTTACAAATATTTAATATACTTTTATGTTCTACCTTTGTAGTGATTATATGATTACCTTTGTGCCTATTTTCAAAAGCAATTGCCTTTAAAGCAAAATTATTGCTTTCTGTTCCTCCAGAGGTAAATATTATTTCTTCTGATTTTGCATTTAAAGATTTAGCGATACCTTCTCTAGCTTTTTCTAATGCGATTTTTGCGGTTAATCCTTTTTTATGTATTGAAGATGCATTACCATATTCATCTTCCAAATAAGGAATCATAGCCTTTAAAACAGCATCATCAATTTTTGTAGTTGCTCCATTATCCAAATAAATTATTTTGTTCATTTAATACCCTCTTTTAATTTACAAGTTTTACAATAATTTTGTAAAATATTTTTTTCATAAATATTTAATATTGTTGAAGTAAACTTTTTGTTTAAATAATAAACATTTTTTTTCCCATCTCTTTTTACAAAAACAAAATTACAATTTAATAATCTTTTTAAATTATGAGATACTAAACTTTGTTCGTAATTTAAAGAGTTTGTAATAGTTTTAACATCACAAGGCTTTTCTTTTAATAATAACATAATATTTAATCTAGTTTTGTTTGCAAAATTCAAGAAAAAAGCGTCGCATTTACATTTATTCATATGAAATATAATTCATATGTTTATATAAACCTATTTTTTTGCAAAATTTATTTATGGGGCAAATATTACATTTTGGATTTCTAGGTAAACAAATATTTTGCCCTAAAACAACAAAATATAAATTAGTTTTATTCCAAAATTTTTTGGGCAAAATTTTTTTTAAGGTCATTTCGGTTTCTAAAACATTTTTTGTATTTATTATACCTAATCTATTAAATATTTTATGAACGTGAGTATCCACGCAAACAGCATCAATAGAGTAAGCAACACTCAAAACTAAATTTGCTGTTTTTCTTCCTACTCCTGGCAAAGTAATAAGTTCTTCAATTGTTTTTGGAACTTTATTTTTAAATTGTTTTATAGATAGAGGTAAACTTTTCAAATGTTTTGCTTTAGTTTTATAAAAACCAACTCTGTAAATTATTTTTTCTAAGTCTTTTAAAGAAATATTATTTAAGTCTTTAAAGTTTTTAACTTTCATGAATAATTTATCGCAAACCTCTGCAGTAATTTTATCTTTGGTTCTTGCACTTAATATAGTACTTATTAAAACAAAAAAAGGATCTTTGGTTTTAATTTGAATTTGTTCTGCTAATGGCTTTGGATATTTTTTTAATTCCTTCCCTAAAATTTTATAAATGTTATTTATTTTTTGTAAAGCTTGCATAATTATATAAAAACAAATAGTATTAATTAATTATGGTTGAAAATTATTTAACTATTGGAGCATATCATAAAAGGTATAATACGGGACCTGCTTTGATAAGTAGTTTTGTTTTTTACTGTGGTTATAATTTACCTTCTATAATGGAAGAGGCTAATTTAATTCAAGTTATAAAAGTACCTAAAAAATTAGAAACTGTTTTATTAAATAATTTAAAAAATCAACATACTAAATTAGGTTATATTAAATACGATATAAATGGATCTTCTGCATCAAGTATTCATTATTTTCCTAGAGATGAAGTGCCTCAAATAAGAGGTTATGGATTAGGATCTTTATTAGAGTTAGTAGCTACCAATAATTTAAAAAAAATGGGTATAACATATATTAAATCTACATCTAGAGCCTCAGTAACAAGATCAAAACTAGTTTATAAAAAAATGGGGTTGGAAACAGGTAGAAAGTATGATATACATACTTGGATGAAAGGCGTAGGAAAAGCAATAAGAACTGCAAGGCATTTGAAATAATGTTTTTTAAATCAATAAAAATATAAAAATAGCTTTATATATATATTAATTATGGTTAAAAATTATATAGTCATTGGAACATATTTTGCTTTTGAACCTACATTTAAAAAATTTATTTATCAATTTGTTTCAGGATTTGATTTGCCACAAACATATTATGCAGGAGATTTAGATTTTAAATTAAAGAAAATAGTAAAAATACCTATAAAATATAGATCCTTTTTTTTAGAGCAATATAAACACAAACCCAAATTCATTGGAAGTATAGTATATTCTCTAATTGGAGATAAACGAGTTGTAAGTACAGAATATTATCCAAAAGTATATATTAGAGAAGATACAAGGGGTTCAGGTTTAGGTAGTTTTTTGGAATTATTAGCATTACAACATTTAAAAAAATCAGGGTTTGTTAGTGTTCAAACAACTATGGAGCCTTCAGAAAAACGACAAAAACAAGTTGAAAAAGCAAACTTAAAAAAAGACACACCTTATTCACCAGAAAAATGGCAAAGGGGTATTGCGAGTGTTGTTAGAAAAGGTAGACCAATAAAAATAAACAGAAAATAATTAATGATAAATATAAAAAATAATTTGCATTATTTATTTATGAATGAAAATCAAATTTATATAGGGGCATATCAAACTCAAAGAGATAACTTAATTATTTTTAGATTTTATTTTGGTCAAAATTTACCTCAAGATCTTTATGGAGAAAAATTAGTGCAATCTATAAGAGTTCCAACGAGAGTAAAACATTTATTTAATTCAAATATTCAAGAATCTGTTTTGCCTATAGGTTATATTAAATATGCTATAAATAATAAAACTGTGGCGCGAAGTCAATATTATTATCCTTTAAATAATTTTTTGCATGAAAGAGGTTATGGTTTAGGCTCTTTGTTAGAATTATTAGCTGTTAATAATTTAAAAAAAATGGGTATTAAGCATTTAATGTCTACTGCAGAAGCATCAAAAAGCAGAAGAGAACAATTAAAAAAAATGGGTTTTAAAATAGAAGCTGCTTATGGAATAAAAGAATGGCAAAAAGGGGTTGGCAAAGCAATAAGGACTGCCAGTAAGTTTAAGTCCAAACATTTATAATAATCAAATTAATAAATAAAAAAAATAAAAACAAAAATAAAAAAATATTTTCATTTTTTATTATTTTATTTTTCTTCTTTTAATGTTGCTTGTGCCGCTGCCAGTTTGGCAATAGGCACTCTATATGGTGAACAAGATACGTAATTTAAGCCCAATTTATGACAAAAATAAATACTTTCCGGATCACCACCATGTTCTCCACAAATACCTAATTTTAAATCTGGCTTAATAAGTTTTGCTTTATCTATAGCAATCTTCATTAATTGCCCTACACCCGTTTGATCTATACTTTGAAATGGGTCCCTTTCATATATATTCATATCAATATATTTTGGTAAGAATTTATTAGAATCGTCTCTACTTAAACCCAAAGTCATTTGTGTTAAATCATTAGTGCCAAAAGAAAAAAATTCTGCACTATTAACTATTTCATTAGACGTAATTGCGGCTCTTGGGATTTCAATCATTGTTCCAAACAAAAAATCAATATTTGTTTTTTGTTCTTTCATTACTTCGTTTGCAACTTTAAAAGTTAATTCTTTTTGCAAATCTAACTCCTTTTTTATTCCTACAAAAGGAATCATAATTTCTGGTTTAACATATATATTTTTTTTCTTACATTTTATAGCTGCTTCGATTATTGCGCGAATTTGCATTTCAGAAATTTCTGGAAATATAATTCCTAACCTACAACCTCTATGTCCCAACATAGGATTAAATTCATATAAACTTTCAATTTTCTTTTTTAAATCTACTGGAGATATATTTAACTCTCGCGCAATTTCTAAAATATCTGTTTCATCACGTGGTAAAAATTCGTGTAATGGAGGATCCAATAATCTTATAGTTACATTTTTTCCATTCATTACTTCAAATAAACCTATGAAATCATTTCTTTGTATAGGCAACAATTTATTTAATGCCTTTTTTCTTCTTTCTAAACTTTCAGATAAAATCATTTCTCTTACAGCCTTAATTCTGGAATCTTCAAAAAACATGTGTTCTGTTCTACACAAACCTATTCCTTCTGCGCCAAATTTTATTGCTATTTGTGCGTCTTTGGGTGTATCTGCATTAGTTCTTACTTTTAATTTTTTATATCTATCTGCCCATTCCATTATCTTTGAAAATGATTCAGAAAAATTAGGATCTACAACATTTAATTTACCTTCAAAAACTTCTCCTGTTGAACCATCTAATGTTATATAATCTCCTTCTTTAAAAATTTTATTATTTATTTTTAAAATTCTATTATATTCATCTACCAAAATATCTTGACAACCAGAAATACAACATTTTCCCATACCTCTAGCAACAACTGCTGCATGAGACGTCATTCCTCCTCTAGCAGTTAAAATACCTTGTGCTACATTCATACCTTTTATATCTTCTGGACTTGTTTCTAATCTTACTAATACAACTTTTTTTCCTTTTTCTACTAATTCTACCGCGTGGTTTGCTTCAAACACTATTTCTCCTACTGCTACACCGGGTGATGCAGGTAAACCTTTAGTTAAAAGTATGGTATTTTTTTTAGAATTTTCGTCCAAAGTTTTGTGTAATAATTGATTTAAAGATAAAGCATCAATTCTTAATAATGCATCTTTTTCAGTAATCAAGTTTTCATTAACCATATCCACAGCAATTTTTACTGCTGCCTGCGCAGTTCTTTTTCCATTTCTTGTTTGTAACATATACAATTTTTCATTTTGTATTGTAAATTCCATATCTTGCATATCTTTAAAATGTAATTCTAATTTTTTATATGTTTTTACTAATTCTTCATATACTTTGGGCATTTTATTTTTTAGTTCTGCAATAGGTAAGGGGGTTCTTATACCTGCTACGACATCTTCTCCTTGTGCATTATATAAAAATTCACCATAAAATGTATTTTCTCCTGTACTTGGATTTCGAGAAAAACAAACACCTGTTCCAGACGTTTCACCCATATTTCCAAAAACCATTGTTTGAATATTTACGGCAGTGCCTAACAGTCCAGTTATATTATTCAATTTTCTATAAATTACTGCACGTTCATTATTCCAAGATTTAAATACAGCATTAATTGCTAATTTTAATTGTTCGTAGGGATCTTGTGGAAATTCTTTTCCTGATCTTTCTTTAATAATTTGTTTATATTTTTCAATTACTTTTTTTAAATCATTTTCATTTAATTCTGTATCTAATTTTATCCCTTTTTTATTCTTTATTTTTTGCAAAATATTTTCAAATTCAAAATGCGGGACATTCATATCTATGTCTCCAAACATTTGTATAAATCTTCTATAAGAATCATATGCAAATCTTTCATTGTTGGTTTTTTTTGCTAAAGCTTTAACTGTTTTATCATTTAAACCCAAATTTAAAACTGTATCCATCATGCCTGGTAAAGATGCTGCGGCCCCAGACCTTACTGAAACTAATAGAGGGTTTTCTTCAGAGCCTAATTTTGAATTCATCTCTTTTTCTAATTCTCCTAAAGCTGTTTTTAATTGTGTTTCTAATTCTTCTGGCCATTTATTGTTAGTTATATAATATGCACATGTTTCCGTTGTTATTGTAAATCCTGAGGGTACAGGTATGTTTAAATTTTTCATTTCTGCTAAATTTGCTCCTTTTCCACCTAATAAATTTTTCATATCTTTGTTTCCTTCTTTAAAATTATAAATATATTTTTTTTGATTCATTTAAACACCTCTTAATAACAAATCACAAATAGATTTTTTCAAATTGAAAATTAGTAATAAAATAAATTAAAAAAAAATATAAATCTGTTCTATTTAAAACCATTTTAGTTTTCTTCCAAAAATAAATAATAATATACAAATTAAACTTAAAATTGCTCCAAAAATAAAAGTATAACTTGGATTTATATCCCATAAATAACCAGAAATTAAACCACCAGGAATTGCTGATAAACCAAAAAAAGTATTCCATGCGCCAATACCCGTGGCATTATATTCTTTATCACATAAATCGGCAACAAATGCTTTTTGTTGACTTTGTAAAATTGCGTAAATTAATCCATAAATAATAAAAGAAATAATAATTATTATAAAATTTTTAAATATGGCTAAAAATATGGATAAGCCCAAAAATAAAATATATCCCAAAAGAATTATTTTTGATTTTCCAACTTTATCTGATAAAATGCCAAAAGGTACAGAAAACCCGGCATAAAATATATTAAAAAGAATATATAAAATTAAAGGTCCTATTATAGCCCATTGTATTGGTAAATTTGCTTGTGCTTTCAAAATTAAAAACACATATCCAAAATTAGCTATAGAATAAAAACAAGATACAAAAATAAATAACCAAACACTTTTAGGTATTTTTTTTAATGTGTAAAACAATTTAGTATTTTGCTTTTCTTTTTGTATGTCTTTAACAAAAGAAACAGGAATTAAAGATACAAAAATTATTGCTGAAGCTATTAATATTAATGTTTTAAAACTTAAATTTAATGTATCGTACAATATAAAAACTAAAACAGAACCAAGTATACCTCCAGCAGTATCTAAAGATTTGTGTATTGCAAAAGCTTTGCTTCTAGAAAGGCCAGATTCGGAAATTATTGCATCTCTTGGAGCTTCTCTAACTCCTTTACCAATTCTTTCTGAAGTTGAAAAAATTAAAGCAAAAACCCAAGTAGAAGAAAATGCCAAAAATAATTTTGAAAATCCTGAAAAGAAATATCCAAAAACAATAAATGGTTTTCTTTTACCCACTCTATCTGCTAAATATCCTGCAAACACTTGTAAAATTCTTCCAATTCCTTCTCTTAATCCGGAAATAATTCCTATTATTGTGCCTGGCGCTCCTAAGGATAACAAAAATAAAGGCAAAATTGGATTTAAAATTTCTCCACCTATGTCATTAAAAAAACTAGTTAAACCTAAAAACCAAACATTTTTTGGAGTTTTAATTTTATTTTCATTTTTATTGTCCATAACTTTAATATATTTTTTACTTTATAAAACTATGTTTTTGCAATACATTTATATATATTTATAAGTTATATCTTTAAAGAAAGGTGATTGTTTTGAGTGTTAAAGGTTTGAAAAAAGGTCAAGATAAAAAAGAAATTAAAAGTTTAAAAAAAACAGATGAAAAAATTATTGAAAAAATAAATAAATCTGATGAAAAGAATCAAAAGAAAAGAGAAGAAATAATTAAAGATGTAAAAAAAGTTAAAAAATCAAAAGATAAAATTAAAAAAGACTTAAAAGAGACTCAAGAAAAAGTAGAAGAGCTAGAAAAATTAGTAAAAGTAAAAAATCCCAAAAAAGTTAAAAAAATATCTAAGAAAAAAGTATCAAAAAATCCCAAAAAATCCCAAAAACCAAAAATTATTGAAAAAACTATCATTATTGAAAAACCCGTAAAAAAAGTAGTTGTGAAAAAAAAACCAGCACAGAAAACAAAAATTATTGAAAAAATAGTTTTAGAAAAACCAGAAGATATTAAAAAAGATTTAGAAATTATTAAGGCAGAATTAAAAAAGAAATCTGCAAAGCCTTCTAAAAAGAAGAAATTAAACAAAAAGTCTAAAAAACCTAAAAAGACAAAAATCCTTGAAAAAACAATCATTGTAGAGAAACCAGTAAAAACAAAAAAAATTAAAAAAAAGAAAGTTCAAGAGTCTAAAAAACCAGTTAAGAAAATAGCAAAAAAAATTTCTCCAAAAATAATAAAAGAAAAAACCAAAGATAAAAAAGAAAAAATATTAAAAAGTGATTTAAAAAAATTAGAAAAAGAATTAGAAAAAACCAAAAAAAGATTAAAAAAGAAAAACAAGTTATTTACAAAAACATTACAAAAATTAAAAGTTGCAAATACATCTAAAGATTTGGAATTTATATTAAAAGAAGTTCAAAATGAAAATGATTATTTAAAAAAAATGACTGATTCAATAAACTTAAAAAACAAAAGTTTAGAATTTGAAATTACAAATTATCAATGTATGTTGGACAAATTAAAAAAAGAAATTAATCAAAAAGAAACTGTATTAGATTTAATGCAAAAAGAAGAGGTTGTATTGAAGGGTTTAATACAAACCAATGTAGATAAAATAAAAGTAAGATGGTTAGGTAAACCCGAAGGTGGAATTTTAGAAGATATAGATTTGACCTTAATTAATAATAGTTCTGATAAAATAAAAAATTTGGGTATGGAGTTAATTGTTAGAAAAGATTATGAAGTTGTTTTTAAAAATTCTAAGTTAATTTTAAAAAGAGAATTCATGCCTAAGGAAAAAGTTAATTATAAACTTCATATGTTCAAATATTTAAAACAAAAAGGAGAGTATGATTTTGAATTTAGAACTTATACTATTAGTCCTAATAGAGATTTTGGAACCGTTACAAAAACAATACACTTATAAATAAGTTTATGATATATAATTTAACAAACTGGGATATTTTCGGAGGGGTACTATGTCAATCATAGATAAAATTGTTAAAAAATCAAATAAAGATTCTGTAGATGTAGAAGAATTCTTAAATGCAATAGATGCACAAGAAGAGCCAGTAGATGATGCTGATGCATATGTAAAACCTATGAATTTAACACCTACTACTGATTTAAAAAGTATAGCTAAAGAATTAAAAGATGGTAATACTGTTTTATTAGATATTGCAGAATTAATAAAAAGAAATCCTGTTAAATTAAAGGAAGCTGTAAGTAAATTAAAAAGATTTATTGAAGAAATAGATGGAGATTTAGCTAGAATTTCCGAAGAAAAATTAATATTAACTCCTGCAAGAATAAAAATTGTTAAAAAAGCATAGGGTGTTTTAATATTAACGAACCAAAAGGCGTTCCTTTTTTAGTCTCTGGAGATGACATCTCCGAGATCATTGCTTCTTTTTTTAATTATACTTGTGAAGTAGATTATGATTTATATTACAAACCATATTGGTTTTTTGAAATTCATTTAGGTTTAGAAAAACATTTTGGTGCATTGAATGCTAACGATTCTATAATGGTTATTGATAAACCAGAATTTTCAGAAATAAAAAATTTAGTTGCAAAACCATTTAGTGAATTAAATTTAGGTAGAAATGTTGGTTTTGAAAGTAAAAATTTATTATTTGCAAAAATTCATGATAAAGATGAAGCAGAAAAAATAATTAATTATAAATCTCAATTTTTATTTGAAAATAAAAGTTTTATTACTACCCAACCACATTTAATTAATATACCTATATGGGTTATGAAAGTTAAGAACAAAAATATAGAAGTTTGTGGAATAGATAAAAATCATGGAAAATTTTTAGCTTACGAACTAAATAAACTATTTCCCAAATCTGAACCTACACAGACAGATATTTTTTTTGATTCTGTAAATATAGTTAGAAAACCTAAAAGGCTAGTTTTTAATGTCTGGAAATATTTAAAAAAAACAAACAAATTTTTATTAACCATAGCAATCCTTTTAATAGTTTGTATTATTATTTTTATAATTAAAAAAATATTAATTATAATTAAATAATATATTAAGGGATATTTATGGGTATATTTGAAGAACTTCTTATTAAAAGTGGATTGGATAAATTAGATTTGGAAAATAAAATAAAGGAATTTAAGGCAAAAAAGAAAGATTTTAATGATGAAATTGCATCTTTTTTTGTAGCTAAAGAATTAGGTATTGAATTAGATGATTCAAAAATAGTTATTACTCCTTTAGACTTAATTGATGCAAACACAAAAAATGCAAATATATTAATAACTATTGAAAAAATATATCCTGAAAAAGAATTTAATACTAATGGAAAA
>CAZMGA010000002.1:0-46480 GCA_964565725.1 uncultured archaeon
GTTAAGATTTTTATCTTAACTTTTCTTTTTTTTAAATTTAAAAACAAAACGTATTTAAATAAATAGTTATTACTTTTATTATGTTTGATTTAATATTTATAGCTATAGGCCAATTTTTTTCAGATATGGGCTTTATTATAAGAATTTTTTTATTAGTTGCTATATTAGGTTTTTTAAATCAACACATAGAAAATAAAATATTAAAAACTATTGTAGCAATATTTATGGTTTTTATAACTGTTTTTGTAGATTGGAAATTTTACGGTACTTTATATTTTGTTTATGCAATTTTAGGTATGGGTATTTCAAGTATGGTTGTAGATTATTTCTTTATGGGTAATATGGGTGAAGAACATGGTCAACAAGGACAAGAACAAGGTAATCCTTTAGGATTTATGCCTGGTAGAAAGAGGTAGTTAAATGAATAATAAAGGATTTCATATATTAGGTTTTATTGTTATTGGTTTTGTATTAGTGTTATTAGTACCTTTTGTTTTGATGCGATTAAACTCTATGAGTAAAGTTTTATTTCAGATTATTATGGTTTTTACAATAATTGGTTATGTTAAACAAATGGGTTTAGATGGAGCTTTAATGTGGATAATTTCTGGTGTATTGTGTTATTTTATAGTATATAAATATATAGACTTATTTGCTAGTTTATATATGTTAATGTTATTGATGGGATTTGGATTCACTTCTGCAATAATGTGGGGTTCCAATACTGTTAAAAGAAAAGTTGATGGTTTTTTGTCTCGGAGGTCTGCTAAATGATATTATTAGATGTGGTTTTGGGGACTCTTTCAGGAGATATTTGGTTAGCGTTAGCTCTATATTTTGCAATTTTAGCTTTTGGTTGGGCTAAAGGTAAATTAGGAGATTTAAAAGCTGCAGTTATTTTTGTATTAATTTTAGTGTTAATTATTTTGAATCATACTGATTTAATATGGGTAATTGTAGGAGTATATTTGTTTATTACTTATGGTAAACAGATATTTAAGGTGTAAAGATGGATTTATTTACTTTCGCAATATCCTTAATGATTATGTTAATGGCTTTTCAATATAATTATATTTGGTTAGCTGTTTTAATTGGTGTAATTATAATGTTTATGGGTAAACAAAAGAGTATATTTATAATAGTTTTGATTCTACTTATATTATTATTCTTTATAAATAAAACCCCTTATTCTAAATATGGAATTGTTTTGGTGGGTTTTGGGATAGGAATATATTTGTTTATGAATAGAAAGGAAAATGATGGTTCAGATACCTATAGTCCTGAAGATCAATATGGTGATTTATTGAAAGGATTAGGTGGGTCTGGAGGAATGTAAATGAGATATATTTTTTTGATAGTAGGTTTGTTATTAGTTGTAGGTGCAATGGCAAGCCCTAATTTATTTTATTTAGGATTAGTATTTATGTTTTTATCATTCATATTTAGTACTCATAAAAATGATTCTATTACTAAAATTGAAGATAAAAGATCTTTGTCTGAAAGATTAGACAAATTTAATATTAATGTGCCTGATAAAAGTTTATCTAATTTAGTTGAAGATGCAATGGCTGTAACTGCAAAAATAACTAAAGGAGAAAAACCAGATGTAAGTGCAAAAAATATAGTTAAAGGAACAGTAAAAACAATTGATGGTTTTACTAGTGTATTTAAAAATAATTAATTTTTTAATTTAATTATTTCTTTTGCTAATTTATCTGAATCATGTCTAATTATTATTTTATTATTAATTACATTTGTTTTTATGAATTTTTTGTTGTTATTAAATATAGGTTCAACAAATATTTTATTTTCTTTTAAGTAGTTATTAATTATTTTTTTAGATGGTTTTTTATTATTAAAAATAACATAATCTAAATTAACATATTTATCAATCCATTCTAAATAATTTTCTGCTTTAAAACCATGTGTTTCAGGATAATTTGTAAAAACATTACATATGTAAACTTTTTTGGCTTTACTTTTATTAATTAAATCTGTAAACCCTTCAACAAGTAAATTTGGAATTACACTTGTAAATAAATCCCCTGGCCCTAAAACTATGATATCTGCTTCTTCAACAGCTTTTTTAATATCTGGATTTAATTTTACTTTATTTGTTAAATATATATCTGTAATTCCTAATGCTTTTTGACCTATGTTAAATTCCCCCTTAATTTCTAAATTACCATGTAATTTTGCAATTAATTCACATTTATCATAAGTTATTGGTAAAACTTTTCCCCTAATTCTTAATAAATCAGAAAATTGTTTTATTGCTTCTTTTAAACCTAAATCTTCTGTTAGTTTAGTTAAAATTAAATTTCCTATTGGATGTCCTTTTAATTTTGTCTTATCAAATCTTAATTTAAATATATTTGTTTGTTTTTCATTTAATGTTGATAATGCAATAATGCTATTTCTTAAATCCCCAGGTGGAAGAATGCCAAACTCTGTTTTTAAAATTTGACTTGAGCCTCCTGAGTCCATAGTAGAGACTATTGCAGAAATATTTGAAGTGTAATTTTTTAAACCGTATAAACAAGTGTATTGTCCTGTTCCTCCACCAATAGTAATTATTTTTGGGCCTTTTGATAATTTAGATTCAAAATAAGTTTTGTTAAATAAATCTTCATTAAAATGTTGAAAATATCTATATATTTTATATAATGAATAAAATGCAATAAATAAACCTAAAATTATTAGAATACTTGCCAAAATAACATGAAAAGAGCTTCTTAAAGTAATAATATGATAAAACTTTTTTTGCAAAAATAAAAAGAATTTTAATAAATAAGGATATAATCCTAGCAATATTGCTAAAAATATAATAATATTACCTAAAATGAAAATAAGAATCCAAGATTTTAAAGAATAAGTTAAAAATATGCTCTTTTTAATAGAGTCTTTAATTTTTTTCATATATAATATACCTAATTAAATATAAATATTTTTGTTATTTTTATTATATGGTTACTAATTTTGATTTTGAATATGCTAATGCTTTAAAAAAATATGATGAGGCAAAAACAATAGAAGAAAAGATTAAAGCAATGGAATATATGATAAGTGCTGCGCCCAGTCATAAAGGAGCTGAAAATTTAAGAGCTGATTTAACAAAAAGGTTAACTAAACTAAAAGCTAAATTAGATTCTCAAAAAGTAGTAAGTGGTTCAAAATCATTAAAGTTTACAAAAGAAGGATCTGCAACTTGTGTATTATTAGGTTTACCAAATTCAGGTAAAAGTACTTTTTTATCAAAAGTAACTAATGCAACCCCAAAAATAAGTAATTATAATTTCACTACAAAAGTTCCTGAAATTGGTGTTATGAATTATAATGGTGCAAAAATACAAATTGTTGAATTGCCTGCAATAGTTGAAGATAGTTATAAAGGCAAAGCAAGAGGTAAAGAAATTTTAAGTTTGGCTCGAAATGGTGATTTAATAATATTAATATGTTTGGGTAATTTAGATTATGTAAAATACTCTTTATCTATATTAAAAAATGAATTAGTTAAAAGTGGAATTATTATTAATAAAACTAAACCAAATATAAGCCTTAAAAAAACAAGTAATCCTGGAGTAGAGTTGGTGGGTATTCAAAATATAATTGATGGTAAAGATAAATTATTAAATTTATTAGAACAAAACAATATTTCTCATATTATTTTAAGGATTGATGAAAAAACAAATTCTAAAGATGTTTTCGAAGCTTTAGATATTACTAAAAATTATAAAAAAATTATTGGTATTTGGCTAGATGGTAAGGAAGATTTCAAATATGAAAATATAAATGTATTTGCTTTCAATGATAAAATTTATGATAAAATATATAGTTCTTTAGATTTAGTAATAATTTATACTCGAAAACCAGGAGAAAAAGACATAGATAATATTCCTGTAGCTTTAAAAAAAAATTCTACTATTGAAAACTTATGTTCTTTTTTACACAAAGATTTTTTGAGTAAATTTAAATTTGCAAAAGTATGGGGTTCTTCAAAGTATCCAGGTCAACAAGTACCTTTAAATTATATTTTGAAAGATAAAGATATTGTAGAATTGTATATAAAAAGTTAATAAAATTAATTTTCAAATCTAATATTATTTAATTCTAATTTTATTTTTTTATCATTTACTATATATAATCTATCTGCAAAATTATAAAACAAACCAGTTTCTAAAATTCCTGGAACATCTTTTAATTTAAAATCTAAATCTTGATAGTCAAAATATTTTTTATTTAAATTCAAATCTAAAATATAATTTGATTCCAAAGTTCTAACTTTTTGATTATTTTTTTCTCTTATTTTTGTATCTCCAAAACAAAATAATTCATCTTGAATTTGTTTAGTTCCAAATCTTGAAACTTCTAAAGGAATTAAAGGGAAATTTTTATTATAACTATTTATATCTACAAAAATGTAGCATTTTTCAGAATAACGTGCAATCATTTTATCCCTAATTAAACTATGAGCATGTGTTTTAATGTAGTTATAAGAATTATCTGCATAATCTGCAAAATCAATACATAAATCTATATTATTGTTTACGGAACTTGTTTTAAGATTAAATTCATTAGCTAATTTTGCTATGTCTATTGATGTAGGTACAATTTTAATATTTAAATCTTTTATAATATTATGCAATGCTAATTCTTTTAATAATAATAAAGATGGTTTAGATGTACCTAATGCTAAAACGCTATTTGGTTTTATTTGTTCTGCTATAAATTTTGCAATAAATTCTTTACTTAACATATTAACCCTCAAAATCGAATTTTATCTCATTTTCTTCTTTGTTTTTATTTTTGTATTTTTTAATTAAATTAATAACTATAACTACAATCAATGTTAAACCCAATCCTAAAGCGACGTACAAATATAATGGTTTTGATTTTTCTTCTTCTTCATTATAATTTGAATCTAAAATTACATTGTTATTATTAGTATTAGTAATAAATCCTTTTTCATTTATGCTTAATGCAATAGTGATTAATGGTAATATTTGTGTTTTTGCTTTTGAATATTCTCTTGAATCTAAATAATTATACATTTTATTATAATCTTCTAAAAATTTAACTATTTCATCATAAGATTGAAAGTTATTTTTATTTTGAATAATATAATTAAATAATGTACTTGCATTATTATATTTTGTATTTTTAGAAATTAATTCGTCTTCTTTTAAAATTGCATCAATAAAAACTTTTCTTTTTACTCTATTATCGTAATTATTGTATAATAATTCTAAATTATTTAAATTATTAGAATATTCTTCGGAATTATTAATTTTCAATGTTGTTTCTCTTATGGTTGCTAATTGTTGAGGTATATTATCAAAATCAGCTGGTAAAATTAATCCTGAATTTCCAATGTTATATTTTAATTCTGTTGATGCATTTGAATCCATTAAACTAATTTTTAATATTAATATACTATCTTTTAATTTAGCAATGCCATTTATTATTTCTGAATCTAATTTTATGATTTCTTTATTTATTGAAATTATTTCTTGATAATTATCATAAGAATTTATTTTATAGTTGGCATCTAAATTTAATAAGTTTAAAGTTAATTCTTTTGTAGATTTTCCTAAATTTATTGCATTAGTTTGAATGTTTGTGAAATTATTTATTAAAATTACATTAGAATCCTCTTTTGCTAATTCTCTTTTCATTAATTCTAAGTTATAATTAAAATTATTTATTATTGATGGAAATGTATTGAAATAATAAGCGCTATTATTTAAATTAATTGAATCTATTTTTGAAAAAAATAAATATGTTTTTAAAATATTTTTATAATCCTCTTTTTTAATTTCTGAATTAATATTTGTATCTTTTAAAATTAAAATATCTTTAGAATTAGTTTCTAAAACCCAAAAATCATTTTTATTATAGATTATTTTTGAAGCACTAGAAATATTTTCTGTATTGTTTAATGTATCTATAAGATTTAATTCTTTTGTTTTGTTAATTATTTCATCATTAGTATAACAAAAAATATTTGTAGAAAAAATAATTAGAAAAAAAATTAAAATTATTTTTTTATATTGCATAATTATTCCTTTTTTAATAATTCTTTTACTTGTTTATAAGTTACATATTCCAAAGGATTAATTGAATCAATTAAATATTTCATTTCCATAAACTCTTTTCTTGTAATATAAATTTCTTTTTGATTATCTATTTTACTTGATAACTCTTCAATATCTGCTTTTAAGGAATTTATTTTATTATATAATTCTTTTATTTGTGATTTTAAACTATCTAATTCTTCAACATTTATTGAATTTCCTGAATTATTTCCTTGATTTGTATCAATTTTTAAATCTAATTTTTTTATTTTGTCATTTAAAACAATTATATTTTGACTTAATATTTTTTCATTTCTTATTAAATAACCTATTTTTTGAGATAAAAGCATTATTGTTGTGTTTATTGCTTTTACACTTGAATTTACTTGTATTTCTTGTTCGGGACTATTTTGTATTGCCATAATCTCACTTATAATATAAAATAAGATATATAATTCATAAAACTATATAAACTTTTTTATTATATAATATTTCTTAATTGAAGAACGATTTTGCAAATTAATTAAAAAGTTATCTAAATGATGTGTTTTTATGTTAAAAATTCCTTTTGAAATACAAACAGATTTAGAAAAAAAACATTATAAAATTGTAGGTAAACATAGTGCTGTTCAAATATGTGAATGGACTAAAAAATCTTTAAGAGATGAAGGAGATTGTTATAAAAAACAATTTTATGGTGTTGAAACTTATTCTTGTTGTCAAATATCTCCAAATGTAATGTGGTGTGATCAAAATTGTATATTTTGTTGGAGACCTGCTGAAAATATGCTAAAAAAAGATATTAAAGAAGAAGTTGAAGATCCAAAAGATTTGATTCCTGAATTTGTTAAAAAAAGATATTTATTATTAACTGGTTTTTTAGGTAGTGAAAAAGTAAATAAAGAAAAAGCAAAAATATTCAGGAACGAATTTCCTAGTCATTGGGCAATTTCTCTAAGTGGAGAACCAACTTTATATTCCAAATTATCACAATTAGTAAAAGAATTAAAAAAACATAAAGAAGTAAAAAGTATTTTTATTGTAAGTAATGGTCAAAATCCTAAAGCTATAAAAAAATTAGAGAAAGAAAAATCTTTGCCAACCCAATTATATATTTCATTAGATGCTTGGGATGAAGATTCGTATAATAAAATTAATAAGGGGATAAGAAAAGATGCTTGGAAAAGATTATTAAAAACTTTAAAAATGTTAAATAAATTAAAAACTCGAACAGTAATTAGATTAACAGTTATAAAAAGTTTAAATGATTCAAAAAAAGCAATAAAAGAATTTGCAAAAATAATTGATGAATCAAATCCTGATTTTTTGGAAATTAAAAGTTATATGCATTTAGGTTATAGTAGAGAAAGATTAAACAGAGAAAATATGCCTTCAAATGAAGATTTAAATGAGTTTTGTAAAGAATTAGATAAATATTTAAAAAATTTAAAATTTGAAGATAAATGTTTACCTTCAAAAATTATTTTATATAAAAATACAGGTAAAAATAAAAAGAAGAAAATACCTAATAGATGGATTATTCCTAAAAATAAACAAAGGTTTAAAATATAATAAAAAATATAAAAAAAGTAAAGTAATATGTAATTAATACTATTTTTGCCTTACATTTATAAACCTTTCCTTATCTATATTATTAATAATCTATTTGTGTTGGGACACAATTAGGCATGTCGATTTTTTGCAATATGCATTAAAAAATTAAATTTAATAAAAAAATATTAATTAAATAATGAAATATATAGTATACAAAGGTGTAAAAGATGAGTAAGAAAAGTAAGCCACATGCAGGATCAGTGGCATATTATCCAAAAAAAAGAGCAGATAGTATTATACCAAAATTTAATAGTTTACCTGTTCCAAAAAGTGAAAATGTACAAATATTGAATTATTATGGTTATAAAGTTGGTATGTTACATGTAATGGCTATGAACAAACATAAAGGTTCTCCATACAATAATCAAAAAGTAGCTTTACCTTCCACAGTTATTGAATTCCCACCTATAAGTATATTAGGTGTTAGATTTTATACTAAGAAAAGAAATGCCAATAAAGCCTTGAAAGAATTTATACTTCCTTCTAAAGGAAGTAAATTCTTGTCTAAGAGAATAACTGGTATTAATAGAATGAAAGAAAAAGGAGATTTATTAAAATCAATTAATGATTATTTTGAAGAAAATAAAGAAAAAATAACTGATTTGGTTTTAATATCACAAACTCATCCTGAAAAAACTACAATAGGTAAAAAGAGCCCTGAAGTAGTAGAATTAAAATTAAGTGGTAAATTAGAAGATAAATTTACTTATTTTAAAGAACATTTAGGAAAAGATTTAGATATTGAAGATGCTTTTAAAGAAAGTTTATTTGTAGATGTTAAAGGAATAACTATAGGTAAAGGTTTTTCTGGAACTATAAAAAGACATGGTATTAAAAGATTAAGTCATAAATCTGAAAAAGGTGTAAGAGGGGTAGGTTCTATTGGTCCTTGGCATCCACCTTTAATTATGAGTACTGTTCCTAGACCTGGACAATTAGGTTTTTATAATAGAATTGAATTAAATAAAAGAATATTGAAATTTTTACCATCTACTGAAATTAATCCTAAAAGTGGTTGGGAAGGTTATGGTGTAGTAAAAAATAAAGCAGGAATATTTTCTGGTTCAATACCAGGTCATGTTAAAAGATTAGTTGCTATAAGATATGCTAGTAGAACTAATAAAATATCCAAGTTAGATATTTCTGAAATTACTAATATAGTATTTTAAGGTGTTATAAATGGAAGTAAATGTTTACAAATTAGATGGTTCTGTAAGTGAGAAAGTAAAATTACCTGAAGTATTTGATTTTCCATACAGACCAAAAATAATAAATAGAGCTGTATTAGCTGCAAATAGTGCAAAAATACAACCAAAAGGTGCTTATGCTAATGCTGGTAGAGATACTAGTGCTGTATATTTAGGTAGAAGAGGTAGACCTGATTGTTTAATGAATCAAGGTATTGCTAGAAAACCTAGATCAAAAGATAAAAGAAGATTAATTGAAGGTCAAGTAAAAGGAATTTCAGGTGTAGTAAAAGGTCCTAAAGCACACGCTTTAAAACCCCAAGAAATTCAAAAAGAAGAAATTAATAGAAAAGAAAAATTATTGGCATTAAAAAGTGCTTTAAGTGCAATAAAAGATGCAATTTTAGTAAAATTAAGAGGTCATAAATTTGATCCTAAATTAACTTTGCCTGTAATAGTTGTAGATGATTTAGAAACTGTAAAAAAAACTAAAGATGTTGAAAACTTTTTAGTAAAATTAGGTTTAATAGAAGATATTGAAAGAGCAAAAGATAGAAAGAACATAAGAGCTGGAAAAGGAAAAGCAAGAGGTAGAAAATATAAAAGAGCAAAATCTATTTTATTTGTAGTTTCCAAAGAGAATTTAACTTTACAAAAATCAGCAAGAAATTTAGAAGGGGTAGATATTGTAGCAGTTAAAAATCTATGTGCTAGAGATTTAGCTCCTGGTGGATTAGCTGGTAGATTAACTATATTTACTAAAAGCGCAATAAAAAATTTAAATGAAAGAAAAATGTGATGGTTATGGAATATTATGATGTAATATATTATCCTTTAATTTCTGAAAAAGCAGTAAATATGATAGAAACTGAAAATAAAATTGCTTTTTTAGTTAATAAAGATGCAACAAAATTAGATATAAAAAAGGCTGTTGAAGATGCATATAAAGTAAAGGTAGATAGTGTAAACATAATTTTAGATACTAAAGGTAATAAAAGAGCATTTGTTAAATTAAATAAACAATTTAAAGCAAGTGATTTATCTAGTAAATTAGGAATGGTATAAGTTAATTCATAATTTTTAAAGGTGAAGAAGATGAAAAGATTAAAGATGCAAAGAAGAGGAAAAGGATCTCCTAGATATATGGCTAAGAAGAATTCCGTTGCAAAAATAAAATATCCTTTTAATTATACTCAAACAGTATTAAATGGAGAAATTGTAGATATTGTTCATAATAGTGGAAAAACAGCACCTTTGGCAAATATAGTTTTAGAAAATAATGAAAGTTTTTATATTCCTGCTGGTGAAGGTACTTTTGTAGGCATGAAATTTCAAGTAGGAAAAGGTGCAAAAATAAGTTTAGGTAGTATTTTACCTATTGGTGAATTAAAACCAGGTATGCCTATTTATAATTTAGAAAGTAGACCAGGAAATGGTGGTAGTTTTTGTAGAGCTGGTGGTGCTTTTAGTGAAGTAATTAGCGTTGAAGAAAATGCAGTTTATGTTAAAATGAAATCAGGTCAAAAAAGAAAAATTGATCCTAAAAGTTTATGTACTGTAGGAATAGTTTCCTCAGGTAGTAGAACTATAAAACCTTTTTATAAAGCAGGAAATAAAAGTTATTTTATGGCTGCAAAAGGTGGAAGATTATATCCTAGTGTAAGAGGTTATGCAATGAATGCAGTAGATCACCCACATGGTGGATCTGGACATAACTCTCCTGGTAGACAAAAACCACATTCTAAGAAATTTGGTGCACCAGGTCAAAAAGTTGGACACTTTGGTTCTAAAAAAACAGGTAGAAAAAAGAAGTAGAATTGGTGAGATTTTATGGTTAAAGATTTTAAGTATAGAGGATTGTCTTTAGAAGAATTAGCAAAAAAAAGTAATAATGATTTAGAAAAAGTATTAAATGCAAGAGCAAGAAGATCATTAAAAAGAGTTAAAGATTATCCTAAAAAAGTAATAAGAGCTATTGACGCTAATGTTTTAGGAAAAGAAACAAAAATAGTAAAAACTCATAGAAGAGATATTTTAGTTCTTCCAAAAATGGTTGGTTTAAAATTTTCTGTATATGATGGAAAAGAATTTGTACCTATTACGATAGTTGATGAAATGATTGGTTTTTATTTAGGTGAATTTATAGATACTAGAAAAAGACCTAAGCACAGTAAAGCTGGAATTGGTGCAACTAAATCTTCAAAGCACACTGCTAAGAAGTAAATGGTGATTATAATGACTACATATTACAAAATAAAAGATAAAGATGCTTATGCAAAAGCAAATAATTGTTCAATATCTATGAAATATTCTGTAGAATTAGCTAGAGAAATAAAAAATAAACCATATAATAAAATAGTTAAATATTTAGAAAATATAATAGATTTGAAAACACATTTGCCATTAAGAAGATATAATAGAGATGTAGCACATAGAAAAGGACCAGCATTAAGTGGTGTAAAATCTGGTAGATATCCTGTTAAAACTGCAAAATATTTTTTAAAGGTTTTAGAATCTGCAAAAGCAAATGCTGATTATAAAGGATTAGAATCTACAAAAAAAGATTTAATAATAAAAGGTGCTGTAGTATCTCAAGGTGTAAAAAGATATAGTTTTCAAACACAAGGAAGAAGAAGATTAAGAAGAAAACAAACTGTAAATATAGAAATTGTTTTAACTAATCAAGGAAAATATGTTAAAAAAATAGATACTAAAAAAACTTCTGAAAAACCTAAAGAAATAAAACCAGAAGTAAATAATGTTAAAGCTGAAACTAATGTTGTACTTAAAAAAGAAGAAAAAGTTATAACAAAAGTTAAAGCTGAAAAGAAAGAGGAAAATAAAAATAAAAAGTGATTTTAATGATAGAAAAATACTTTGTAAAGCAATCATTTAAAAAAATTGATTTAGAAAGATTTTTTGCAAAACATTTTGCAAAAGCAGGATTCAATAGTTTATCTATAATTAAAACTCCAGTATCAACTAGATTAGTAATATCTGTTGCAAAACCAGGTATAGCTATTGGTTATAGTGGAAAAACAATAAAAGGTATAGGTAAAATGATTGAAGAAAAATATGATATAAAAAATCCACAAATAGAAATAAAAAGTGTAGAAGATCCTGAATATAATGTAAAATATATTGTTCAAAATATAGTAAAGGATTTGGAAAGAGGCCAAAATTGGAAATCCGTAGCTTTTAGAGCTGTGAAAATGTTATCTGATTTACCAATTATGGGTTTTGAATTAATATTTAAAGGTAAATTAATGTCTAAAGGTGGACGAAAAATGAAATATAGATTTATTAATGGTTATTTAAAAACTGTTGGTAATCAAACAAAATTAGTAAAATTTGCAATGGCTGGGGCAAGTACAAAATCTGGTGTTATTGGTGTAAGATTAAGATTGGTACCACCTAATGTTTTATTCCCTGATAAAGTTGGTGAAAAAGAAATAAAAGAAGCTATTGAAAAAAAAGTAATTGTTGAAGTTGAAAAAGAAGGTTCTAAAGAAAAAGAAATAATTGATATTAAAACTATAGAAAAAGAAGTAAAAAACAAAGAAGAAAAAAATAATGAAGATATTAAACCTAAAAAAGTAAAATCTTCAGAAATAAAAACTTCTAAAGAAAATATTGAAAAAAAAGTAGTTAAAGAAAAAGAAACAAAAGATAAAAAAGAAAAAGACAAAGAAGAAGTAAAAGAACAAAACAATTCAAATGATGTGGAAAAACCAAAAGAAATTTCAAAATCTAAAAAAGTTGTAGAAAAAAAAGAAAAAACAACAAAAAAAGATAAGTGATTATTATGAGTAAAAAAAGATCAAAAGAATTTAGAGAAATGGGTGTTGAAGAATTAAAAAATAAAATTAAGGAATTAAAAGCAAATTATTCTAAAGATATTGTAAAATTAAAAACAGGTGCTCATGAAAATAAAGCTATAAAATTAAGTAATGAAAGAAGAAAAGTTGCGAGAGCATTAACAATATTAAATGAAAAAGAAAATCCTAAAATACAACCAAAAGAAATTTCAAAATCTAAAAAAGTAGTAGAAAAAAAAGAAGTTGTAAAAAAAGTAAAAGAAGTAAAAAAAGAAAAAAATAAGTGAATTAAGTTATGGTTGAAATTTGTAATATATGTGGTTTACCAAAAGACATCTGTGTATGTCAAAAAATAAGTACAGAACAAAGAAAATTGAATATTTTTGAAAAACATGTTAGAGGTCCAATATTTATAACTATTGTTAATGGTGTTGAGGATCAAAAAGAATTAGAAGATCTTTTAAAAGATTTAAAGAAAAAATTAGCATGTGGTGGAACATTAAAAAAAGATGAAATTGTTTTACAAGGAAAACATAAAAAGAAAATAGTAAATTACCTTTTGGAGAAAGGTTATGATGAATCGCAAATATCCTAAAGAAACATTAACAATGATTTATTTAGGTAAGAATATATCAGTAAGTAAAAGTTCTGATAAATCTAAAGAAAATATTTGTGGTATTGTTTTGAAAGAAACAAAAAATATGTTTTTTATAAAAACAAATAATGATGTAAAAAAGATTCCTAAAAAGGAATGTTTATTTAAAATTGAAAATTATGAAATAGAGGGAAAAGATATTTGTTATACATTAGCAGATAGAATAAAAAAATATGCTTAGGTGATTTGATGGTTGTATATCCAATAAGAGGAACTGTATTTGAAGCAACAGTAATAAGACAAAAAACACCAAAAACTGTTGTAGTTAAAAGAGATATTGTAAAATATATTCCTAAATTTGAAAGAAATTTAATAAAAACTGCAAAATATGCAGTTCATTTACCTGAAGAAATAAGTGTAAATGTTGGTGATTTAGTAATGGTTGGAGAAACTAGAAAAATAAGTAAAACAAAGAATTTTGTAATTATGTCAAAAGTAGAAAAAAAAGGTGACAAAAAATGAAAGCTATGAGTTCAACTTCAATTAAAGGTTTAGTATTAAATTCTACTCTGGATTGTACTGATAACACTGGTGCAAAAGAAGTATATATTATAAGTGTATTTGGTCATAAAACTAGAAAATGTCAAATTCCTAGTGCTGGTATTGGGGATGTAATAAATGTTATAGTTTTAAAAGGAAAACCAGAAATGAAAAAAAAGAAATTTAAAGCAGTAATTGTAAGAAGTAAAAGTGGTATGAAAAGAGTTAATGGTACAAAATTAAAATTTGATACTAACGCATGTGTAATAATAGATAACGAAGGTGTACCAAAATCTAGTGAAGTAAAAGGTACTGTACCAAAAGAAGTAGGAGAAAGATTCCCTAAAGTAGTGGGTAGAGCTGCTTACGTAATATAGAGTGATATTTATGGTTATTAAAAAAGAAGAATTACATATTTTGAGAAAAACAATCTGTGGGCATTTATCAAAAGAATTAAGAGAAAAATACAAAAAAAGAGCTATGCCTATTAGAAAAGGAGATACAGTAATAATATTAACTGGTAAATATAGTAAAAAATCAGGTAAAGTTATGGAAGTAAATGCCAAAGGATTTATTTTGGTAGAAAACATACAAATAAGTAAAAAAGATGGTAAAACTGTGCCTGTAAAAATACAACCTTCTAATGTACTTTTAACTGAATTATATAAAGATGATGAAAGAAGATTCAAACATATTACCAAGGTGATTTAAATGGCAAATAAAACAGGTAAAAATCGTCAAAAAAGAATAAGTTATATAGGTAAAGCAAGAATAAATAAAAAAGAAAGTGTTTGGGCATTTAAAACAAGACCTGGAGCACATGCAAAAAATATGAGTGCAACTTTCGCAAATGTAATTAGAGATATTTTAAAACTTGCACAAAATACAAGAGAAGTAAAATATATTTTGAATAATAAAAATTGTTTAGTTAATGGATCAAGAGTAAAAGATTATAAATTTTCTATTGGCTTGTTTGATATTATTGAATTTAAAGATGTTGATAAAGTATATAGAGTAATTTTTAATTCACATGATAAAATAGAATTGTTAGAATTATCTAAAGAAGATAAATTAATTAGACCTTGTAGAATTACTAAAAAGAAAATAATTGGTAAAGATAAAATACAAGTTGGTTTTGGAAACGGATTTAATTGGATATTACCAAAAGGTAAAAATGTGAAATTAGGTGATACTGTTATTTACGATGTTTCTAAAAAAGAATTTACTGATATATTAGAAATGAAAGAAAATGTTAAGACTTATATTTTTGGAGGTCCTCATGTAAGTAAAATGGGTACTTTAAAAAATATAGTTAAAGGTGATTTGAGAAAATCAAGTGAAATTACAATTGAGTCTAAAGGTAAAGATTTGAAAACTATGGAAAAATATGTTTTTGCAATACCTAATGATTTTTTGAATTAATTAAGTGATATTTTATGGCTAATGAAAAAGTAAAAGAAAATCCAATGAAAGAAATAGAAATTGATAAAGTTGTTGTGCATATTTGTACTGGTGAAACTGGTCAAAAATTAGATAATGCTAAAAAAATATTAACTCTTTTGACTAATAGAAAACCAATTGAAACTATGTCAAAAACAAAGTTGCCTAAATGGGGTTTAAGACCTGGTATTCCTATAGGTATAAAAATAACTTTAAGAAAAAAAGAAGCAGAAGAATTTTTGAAAAAAACATTAGATGCAAAATCTTTTACATTGAATAAAAGATGTTTAGATAAAAATGGTAATTTTGCATTTGGAATTGCAGAACATATTGATATTAAAGGTATGAAATATGATCCTAAAATAGGTATTTATGGTTTTGATGTAATAGTATCTATGAAAAGAAAAGGATTTAGAATAAAATATAGAAAATTAAAAAGATTACCTTTAAATGAAAGTATGAAAATTAGTAAAGATGAAACAATAAATTTCTTAACTAAAAAATATGGTGTAAAATTTAATTAAGTGATATTATGAAAGATAATAGAAAAGTAGTATGTAAATTTTGTGGTTCTGGTAAAGCTATTGTTAGAAAATATGATTTATATCTTTGTAGAAGATGTTTTAAAGATAATGCAGAAGCTTTAGGATTCCAAAAACTTGAGTGAGGTGTAAAATATGAGTAAAGATACATTTTCAGACGCATTGACTCATATTAAAAATAGCGACTTTGTTGCTAAACCAATGTGTAATATAAATATAGTAAATTCTTTGTTATTAAATACATTGAAAATATTAAAATCTGAAAAATACATCGAAAATTTTGATGTGAAAACAAATGATTGTAAAAAGAATGTAATAGTTTCTCTAAATGGTATGTTAACTAATTTGAAAGCTGTAAAGCCTAGATATCCTGTTAGTTATACTGAATTAGAAAAATTTGAAAAAAGATATTTGCCATCAAGAAATGTGGGTATATTAATATTATCTACTCCACAAGGTCTTAAAACACATGTAGAAGCTAAAAAAGAAAAAATTGGTGGTAGATTAATAGCTTATGTGTATTAAAGGTGACATTTATGAAATTAGAAATTAATATTCCAGAAAAAATTAATGTTAAGTTAGATAATAATATATTAAATGTAAAAGGCCCACAAGGTGAAATAGAAAAAGAATTTAAATCTAAATTAATAAATATTTCTATGAAGGATAAAATAATATATTTAGAAACTATTAATGAAAGAAAAAATAGTTTGTCAATATTAAATACTACTAAATCTTTAATAGAAAATATGTTTAGTGGTACTGAAAAAAAATATACTTATGTTTTAAGAGGAGTGTATTCTCACTTTCCGTTAACTTTATCTGTTAAAGGAGATAATTTTGTTATAAATAATTATTTAGGTGAAAAAAACGTTAAAACTGTTAAAATACCAAAAAATGTAGAAGTAAGTATTAAAGGTAAAGAAGTTTATATTAAATCTGTAGATAAAGCTTTAGCAGGTAATATTGCAGGATTAATTGAAAATAGTGCTAAAGTATTAAATAGAGATAGAAGAATTTTTCAAGATGGAATTTATATAATTACAAAAGGTGTACAAAATGAGTAATAATGTTAAAAATATGCCTACTTTCAGAGGTAGATTTGGAACTAGAAGTAAAAGAAAAAAATCTATTGCTAAATGGAATAAATGGAGATTTCCTAGAGGTATAGATATTGTTTTTGGTAAAGGCGATAATCAAAATCCAAGCATAGGTTATGGTACAGATAGGAAAGTAAGAAATTTGCATCCTACAAAAAGAGTTGAAATTTATGTTAGAAATTTAGATTCTTTAAAAAGACATGTTGCTGAAAACAAAGATGTTAATAAATATATTTATAGATTATCTGCAAATTTAGGTGCTAAAAAAAGAATTGAAATAAAAGAATTTGCTAAAGAAAAAAAATTAAAAGTAATTAATTAAAGGTGTCTTTATGAATATGAAATCTGCAAAAAGAATTGCTGCAAAGAAAATGAATGTTGGAAAAAGTAGAGTTTCTGTAAAACCAGATGCTTTAAAAAAAATTAAAGAAGCAATTACTGGTATGGACTTAGAAAATTTAATTAAAGAAAAAATCTTCCATAAAAAAGGTCAAAGCCAAAGTAAAGGTAGAGCAAGAATATTGTTAGAAAAGAAAAAGAAAGGAAGAAGAAAGGGTCCTGGAACAAGAAAAGGTACTAAAAATGCAAGAACTGATAGACATGAAATGTGGATACGAAAAGTGAGATCCCAAAGAACATATATTGTTAAATTATTAGAAGATAAAAAAATAGATAAAAAACAATATAGAGATTTATACAATAAAATCAAAGGTGGATTTTTTAGAAGTAAAAGCCATATTGATTCATATTTAAAGAAATAGGTGATTTAATGCCTGTATATAGACGAAGAAAAGAAATGAAAACAAACTATGCAAAGAGATTATCTTTATTGAAATCAAAAACAAATAGATTAGTATTAAGATTATCTAATACATATTGTAATTTAGAATATGTTCTACATAATCCTAAAGGAGATTTAATAAAATTTAGTATTTCCTCAAAATCTATTAAAAAATTTGGTTGGAATAAAGGATTTAAATCATTACCAGCTTGTTATTTAACAGGTTATTTATTTGGTAAAGAAATAAATAAATTAAAATTAGAACAAAATTTAATTTTAGATTTAGGTTTACAACATGCTTTTCCTAAAGGAAGAATTTTTGCAACTGTAAAAGGTGCAATAGATGCAGATATAAAATTATCTGTTGATGAAAAAATGATTCCTAGTGAAGATAGAATTTCAGGAAAGCATATTAATGCAGAAGAATTATTTAAAAAAGTAAAAACTGCAATTGATAAAATGTAGGTGTATTTATGGTAGATAAATTTAAATTAGCTAAAAGAAAATCTCAAAGAAGAGCAGAATATGCTAGAACTAGTGAAACTGCAAATACAAAAATTGCTAATAGTGAAGAAATAGTTGAAGCTGTTCATAAAAAAAGAGCTAAAAAATTATTATTTGATGCAAACATAGAAAATTGGAATCCTAGAACAGAATTAGGTAAGAAAGTAAAAGAAGGCGAAATAAAAAGTTTAGATGAAATATTTATAAAAAATATGAAAATTATTGAGCCAGAAATAGTTGATTTTTTTATAAAAGATATTAATGAAAAATTAATGGACACAACTAAAACATCTTATGTAAGAATGTCTGGAAGAAAATATAATTATAGATGTGCTGTATTAATTGGTGATGGTAATAAATATTTGGGATTTGCTGTTGCAAAAGATAAAGATAGATGGACTGCAGCAGGTAAAGCAGCAAGATTAGCTAGATTAAATTTAGTACAAATTAAAAAAGGTTGTGGAAGTTGGGAATGTAGATGTAGTAATTTACATAGTATTCCTTTTGAAGTTGATGGTAAAACAGGAGCTTCAAGAATAACAATAAGACCTGCTCCATTAGGTGTTGGTTTAGTAGTAAGTGAATATATAAAACCAGTTTTCCAATTTGTAAATATACAAGATGTTTGGAGTAGAGGTTCAGGAGAAACAGCTACAAAAATAAATATTATAAAAGCAACAATTGAAGCTTTGAAAAAAACAAATACAAAAGTAAATTACAGGTGAGCATAATGAATAATTTAATAGCTATTGTAAAAATTAGAGGAAATGTAGATGTTAAAAAAGAATTTGTAGATACAATGAAAATGTTAAGATTAACTGAAAATAATCATTGTGCAATTCATAAAGACTCTAGTGTTTTACAAGGTATGATTAAAAAAGTAAAAGATTACATAACTTTTGGTGTTATAGATAAAGATACTTTAAAATCATTGATTCTAAAAAGAGGAAGATTAAGTGGAGATAAAAGAATTACTGATGAATGGTTAAAAGAAAAAAAATTAACTATTGATAAATTAGTAGATTTATTTTATGAAGATCCTGAAAAAGTATATGAATTAGGAATAAAAAAAGTATTTAGATTAAGTCCACCATCTAAAGGATTTGGTAGAGTAGGTATAAAATATCCTATAAATATGGGTGGAGCTTTAGGTAACAGAGAAGATAAAATAGGATTATTATTAAAAAAAATGATGTGATAATTATGGTTGTTCGTAAAGCAAAAAAATTAAAAAAATATTTAGGTACTAGAACTAGAGGTGCAGGTAATACTGAAAATAGAAGAGGTGCTGGTTCAAAAGGTGGAAAAGGTAATACAGGAAAAATGGGTCATAAAAAACATATGTTCTTTGATGTTATTGGTCATAATATAAAAAACAAGCCTTTAAGTACAAGTAAAACAATTACTTTTAATCAAATTAATGAAATTATTAATAATATGGTTAAAAAAGGACAAAAAGAACCTTTTATATTTGATTTTAAGTCAAAAGAATTAAAATCTTACACTAAATTAGTTTCAAAAGGAACTTTAAAATATAAATTAAATTGTAAAAATATAATAATAACAGAAAAAGCAAAATCACAAATAGAAAATAAAGGGGGTTCTATTGAATGAGCTTTGCAAATATAATTTCTATTGTTTCTAAGTATATTCCTGCTGTAGAAACTCCAAGTTCAAAACCAAATTTATCTAAAAGATTAACATATAGTTTTTTGGTATTAATTTTGTTTTTTATTTTAGGTTTAATACCTTTAATAGGTTTGGCAGAATCTACTGGTGAAGCATTATCAATGTATCAGTTATTATTAGCAAGTAATATAGGTACATTATTAACAGTTGGTATAGGTCCAATTGTAGTAGCTTCTATATTATTACAATTATTAGTAGGAACTGGTATTTGGAAATTAGATTTTGGAAATCCTAATGATAGAGCTTTGTTTAGTGGTACTCAAAAAATATTTGCGATTTTATTATCTATAATTGAAGCTTTTATTTACGTTAAAGTTGGTTTTTTACAACCTGCTGATGGTATGTTTTTTTGGGTTGTATTGCAAGTAGCTTTAGGATCTATAATTTTATTATATTTAGATGAAGTTGTAAAAAATTATGGTTTTGGTTCCGGAATAAGTTTATTTATTGCGGGTGGTGTAGCATCTTCTGTATTTTGGAGAGTATTTAGTCCTATGAGTTCTTTACAGACAGGATTTAAATTAGTATCTTCTGGTGCTGCTTTAAGTTTAAGTAGCGGTTCAGGTTTATTGTGGAGTTTTTTCTCTCAAATGGGAAATAGTATTTATCAATCATTTATTACAAATTTATTCCCAATAGTTTCGGCACTAATAGTTTTCTTTATAGTAATTTACTTTGAAGGCGTGCATGTAAATATACCTTTAACTATGGGTAGAAGTACACAAATGGGTAGATATCCTGTAAAGTTTTTATATGTAAGTAATTTACCTGTAATATTGGCAGCTGCATTATTTGCAAATTTTACAATATTATATAAATTAGTTGAAGGTAAAAGTATTCCTATATTGGAACCATTTTTGTTATATTTAAGTAAATATACTAATGCACCTACAAATTTAGTGCAGAATATATTCTTACAAGGATTCTCAGGAATGGGTGGAGAAATATTACAAGGATTAGTATATTTAGTATTATTGGCATTGACATGTATATTCTTTGGAATAATGTGGGTAAAAATGGCTAACCAAGATTCTCAATCAGTAGCTAAACAATTACAAAGAAGTGGTATGTTTTTGCCAGGATTTAGAAGAGATCCAAGAGTAATACAAAGTGTTTTAGATAAATATATTCCAACTATTACAATTTTAGGTTCTATATTTGTAGCATTGTTAGCTGGTTTTGCAAGTTTAACTAGTGCAGTAGGAACTGGAATGGGTATATTATTAACAGTAGATATTATTTATAGATTATATGAAGAAATAGTTAAAGAACAAGTGAGTACAGATTCTAATTTAATTAGTAAATTTGTAAAGGGTGTAAAAAATTAGTGATTATTATGATTGATTGGTTACCAGCATTTATAGTAGGATCTATAGCAGTAGTTTATGCTTTATTTTTGTTCTTATATCAAAAAAGATTAGATAAAAAAAATGGAATTACTGAAAAACAAAAAAAAAGTAAAGAATTACAAAAGCAAATGATGGATTTATCAAAAGATAATAGTCCAGAAAGTATGAATAAAGTAAAAGAATTACAACAAGAAATGATGACATTAAGTACAGACATGATGAAAGGCCAATTCAAAAGTATGTTATGGATTATGTTAATTGGTTTATTAGTTTTGTATGTTGTAAATTTGTTTGAATTTGCAAAATTTCCTATAACCCATTTTTGGTATTTTACAAATGCTTTAACATGGTTTATATTAATATCTTTATTATGTAATATAATATATAAATTATTATTTTGGATATTAGAAAAGAAAAATATTATAAAGGTGAATTAAATGGTTGCTCCAAATAAAAGAAATTTAAAGAAAAAATTTGTGAAAGTTACAAAAAGTACTAAAGATGTAAGATTTAGAGATAAACCTACAATATCTAGTTGTGCAATTTGTAAAAATATATTACAAGGTGTTCCTAGAGGAGATTTGAAAAAATTATCTAAAACTGAAAAAAGACCAAGTATTGTGTTTGGTGGAATTCTTTGTTCAAAATGTAGAGATATAGTTTTTGACAATGCTATAATGTTAAAATTAAAAATAATAAATGAAAATGATGTATCTTTAAAATATAAAAATTATGTAAATACTGCAATTTTGAAAATTGCAAAATAGGTGATTTTTTGATTGTTATAATTGCATCAGATGTAACATATAATTTAGAGCCATTTGTAAAAAAATTGGCTGTTAACTTAAGTGCAATTTACAAATCAATAGATTATGATTTTTTATTAAAAAATACAGGATTCTTTTCAGAATCTAAAACTGGTAAAATTGTTTATATGGGTCATGTAATTGCATCTAAATTGGAAGTTCCAGCAATAAAAATATATTTAAAACAATCTTATGATACAATTTTGAGAAATTTATCAAACGAAAAAAAAATAAATTTGGAAGATGCAAAAATACAATATGACAATATAAAAAAATTAGAAAAAGAAAAATCAAAAAATTATTTTGGAGTGGATTTAGAAAATTTAGATGTTTATGATTTAATTATGAAAATAGATTATTTAGATCAAAAATCTATATTACAAATAATTGAAAAATTTATTGCAAAACAAACAAATGAGGGATAGTATGATTTTAGAAAAAGGTAGAGTATGTATTATAAAAAGAGGAAGAGATTTTGGAAAATTAGTAATGATTTTAGAGAATCCTAAAGAAAAAGATTCTACAGTAATGGTTGAAGGTTTAAATTTAAAAGCAACTAAAAAAAATATTAATCATTTATGGATTGTAGATAAAATGATAAATTCTGTAAAAGATTTAGAAAAGGTGAAATTATGAGTGCAAAACCTGATAAAAATAAAAATATTAAAAATAAGAAAGTTGAAGTTAAAGAAGTAAAAAAAGAAGATAAATCATTAAAAAAACAACCACAAAAAGAAGTTAAAGAAGTAAAACATGATATTCAAAGAGAAATTGTTAGAATTGCTGGTATTGATTTAAATGGAAATTATTCTATTGAAAAAGGATTAAGAACAATAAAAGGAATTGGTATGAGAACTGCAAAAGTTTTAACTTATCAATTTTGTGAAAAAGTTAAATTACCTATAAATACATATATTGGAAATATCCCTCAAGATAAAGATGATATATTAACAAAAATTGTTTTAGATTGTAAACTTCCTGAATGGATGTATAATAGAAAAAATGATTTGTATACAGGAGAAACAAAACAAATTACAAATTCAGATTTAATTTTTACATTAAGAGAAGATAAACAAAGATTAAGTAGAATAAAATCAAGAAGAGGAATGAGATTGTTAGCAAAATTACCTGTTAGAGGACAAAGAACAAAATCAAACTTCAGAAGAAAAGAAGGCGTAGTTGGAGTTGTGAAGAAAAAGAAGTAGGTGATATTTTATGGGTGACCCAAAGAAGATAAGAAAAAAATATGAGAGTCCTAAAAGACCTTGGGATAAACAAAGAATCCTAAAAGAAAAAGATTTATTAGATAAATATGGTTTGGCATCAAAAAAAGAAATTAGAATAATGGAAGCAATAATTTCTAAAAAAAGAGAAGCTGTAAAAGGATTATTAGCTTTACAATCTGAAGTTGCTGAAAAAGGTAAAAAAGATTTAGTAAATTCTTTATATAGAATAGGGTTAGTATCTAAAGATGCTACATTTACAGATATATTGGGATTAAATGTAGAAGATATTTTAGAAAGAAGATTACAAACTTTAGTTTATAGACAAGGTTTAGCTTCTACAATAAAACAAGCTAGACAATTTATAATTCATGGATTTATATCAATAAACAATAGGAAAATAAATGTTCCAAGTTATATTGTAAATACTGATGAAGAAAAAAATATAGGTTATTATCAAGGTATAAAACCTAAGATATTAGATTTAGATGTAAAAAAGCCAGAATTACACAATAAAAAAGAAATTAAAGAAGAATCTACAGAAACAGAAAATGTAGAAAAAAGCGAATGAGGTGCTAAATATGAAAGTTGCAATAGTACATATTTATTCAACATATAATAATACAAAAATGGTAGCTACTGATATTACTGGTTCTGAGACTTTAGCAAAAAGTACTGGTGGAATAATAACTAAAAGTCAACATAAACAAGGTTCCCCATATGTTGCTATGAAAATGGCTGAACAAATATCTTCAACTTTGAAAACTAAAGGTTATGATAACATAAAAGTGAAGGTTAGAGCATCTGGTGGTATAAGAGCTAAAAATCCAGGACAAGGTGCTGATGCAGCAATTACATCTTTGACAAGAAGTGGAATGAATATTTTAGAAATAGAAAATGTGACTCCTTTGCCACATGATGGTTGTAGACCAAAAAAGAAATTTTTGTCTAGAAAGAAACAATAATTATGTTAAGGATTATGGGATTTGTATGCAAGTTAAATTTTTGAAAAAAGATGGTTTTGAATATCGTTTTAGTGTTAACGATACAAGAAAAGATATTGTTAATGCATATAGACGAGCAATAATGTTAAATTGTCCAGTAATGGCTATAAATAAAGTTGCAGTTTATAAAAATGAAAGTGTAATGCCTGATGAAATGTTAGCACATAGATTGGGTTTAGTACCAATTTATACAAAATCAGTAGATGATGAAGAACATCATATTTATTTAAAGAAAAAATCAGGAATGGTTTATTCTGGAGATATTGAAACTACAGGCTTATTAGAAGTCCCTTTAAAACATATTCCATTAGTATTATTAAAAGAAAATACTAATTTAGAATTAGAATTAACAGTTTCAAAAGGAAAAGGAATTGAGCATGTTAAATTTGAACCAGCTAATGTTCATTTTAATAACATTGCTGAAATTAAACAAAACGGACCTATAAATTTTGAATTAAAAGATTTATGTCCTAAAGGGTTATTAGAACAAAAAGCAAATAAAATATTTTTAAAAGATCCTTATGATTGTAATCTTTGTAGACATTGTGAAAATAAAACAAATATGAATTTAGAAGTAATTATTAATGAAAATGATTTTGTATTTGGAATTGTTCCATTTAGAAATTTAGATTTATCCAATATTTTTGAATATAGTTATAATTATTTAAATTCTGAATTGGAAAGTCTAAAAAATGAAATTTTAGGTGAAAATACTAAAAAAACTACTAAGAAAAAATAGGATTTTTTAAATCCTTTTATTCTTTATATATAAATAACTAAGTTGCTGGGGTTCCGGAGCGGTCAAACGGGCAGGGCTTAAGACCCTGTGGCGAAGGCCTTCAAGAGTTCGAACCTCTTCCCCAGCATATATATTATTTTGATAATATTTATTGGAGTGAAATGTATGAAACATATACAATTAGATGATTTAAAAAGAAAATATATTATTGGTTTGAAAAAAAAATCTATTGCAGATAAGCAAGATTTTTATTTAGCATTATCAAAAGCAATGGATGTGAGTTCTAGAAATTTTCCTGCAATTAATGTTTATAGATTAAATAAAATTGCAAAAAAAAATCCAAATAAAATATATTTAATACCTGGTAATTTATTAGGTTATGGTGATATTACTTCTGCAGTAAAAGTTTATGCATATAAAGTTTCAAAAAATGCAGAAGAAAAAATAAAAGCTGTAAAAGGTTCTGTAAAAGATTTTGATGAATTATTAAAATCAAAATTAGAATCAAAAGATATTATGATTGTTAAATAGGTGATTTTATGACCCAAAAAAAAGAAGATACTAAACAAGTTGCAAAGAAAGTTGTTAAAGAAAAAAAAGTAATAGTTAAAAAACCAATTGTTAAAAAAGAAATTAATTACGATGCTACAAATTTAATTTTAGGTAGATTATCAAGTTATGTTGCTCAAAAATTATTATTAGGTTATAAAATAAATATTTATAATGCAGAAAAAGCAATAATTACAGGAGATCCAAAAATTATTGTAGAACAATATACAGTTAAATTAAATTTTAGAGGTAAAGGTAATCCTGAAAAAGGACCAAAATATCCTAAAATTCCTGATAAAATGTTATTAAATGCAGTTAAAAGAATGTTGCCACATAAAAAAACAAGAGGTATAGATGCATTTAAAGATTTAAAAGTATTTATAGGTAATGAAGATAATGTAAAATTAGAAACTATTGAAGATGCAAAATTACAAAAGAGTATTAAATATTTACAATTAGGTGAATTAAGTACTAAATTAGGTGCTAAATGGTGATATTTATGTATGAAAGAAGAGATTTTAGAAGAGATAGAATGAAAAGAGAATATGTTGAAGAAAAAGAAGAAAAACCAAAACCAGAAAAAAAACCTAAATTAGTAAAAATTCCTAAATCTTTAGAAAAACCAATTTTTGTTAAATCAAAGAATGGTAAAGTTTTACACGTTTCTAGTAAGAGAAAAACTGCAATTGCTAGAGCTAGTGTTAAAAAAGGAAAAGGAAAAATTACAATAAATAAAATACCTTATACTTTAATATCTAATAAATATTTGTTAGATATGGTTAAAGAGCCTATAGTTTTGGTAGAAGAATATAAACAAGAATTGCCATCTCAAATAGATATTGCTATAACTGTTAAAGGTGGAGGAACTATTGGTCAAATGGTTGCTGTAAGAAATTGTATTGCAAAAGCATTTGTACAATATTTTAACGATGTTAATTTAGCCCACAAAATAAGTACTTATAATAGATCTTTCTTAATTGATGATGAAAGAAGAGTAGAAGCTAAAAAACCATTAGGTACAAAAGCAAGAGCTAAAAAACAACATTCTAAGAGATAGACGAGGGATATACATGTTAATGCCTGTAAGATGTTTTAGTTGTGGTTTTCCTGTGAGTGAATATTATGAAGCTTATAAAGAATCTATAGCTAAAGGTAAAACTCCAGAAGAAGCATTAAATTCTTTAGATATTAAAAATTATTGTTGTAGAAGAATGCTTTTAACTAGTGTAGATTATATTACTGAATTGATAAAATTCCAAAAGTGAGATAATGAAAGTAGATATTCAAAAAGTTTTTGATAGTAGAGGTATGCCAACTATTATGGCTTATACTTATTATGAAGATGAAAGAATATTTGCAATTGCTCCTGCGGGAAAAAGTACTGGAATGCATGAAGCACAGGTTTATCCTTTAGATAAAAAAGGTAAAGCTAATATAGATTTAAGTTTTAAGTTTTTTAAAACTAATGAAAAAGCAATATTTGAAGCATTTGAATTTGATAATCAAGAAGAATTTGATTCTTTATTAGAAGATTTAGATGAAACAAATAATTTTTCTGATATGGGTGCAAATTTATCTACTGCTTTATCAATGTTATTTTTGAAAGTTCAAGCTAAAAAAAATAATTTTGAATTATATAAATATTTAAATCCAAAAGTAAAATTAAAAGATTTGCCTAAGCCTTTAGGAAATGTTGTTGGTGGTGGATTACATTCAAATAATAAAATATCTATTCAAGAATTTTTAGTATTAAATGAAGAAAAAAAAATTTCTGAAAACATTTTAAAGAACATAAATGTATATCATGAAATTGAAAACATTTTAAAGAGTAAAAAAAAGTTTTTTGGAAAAAATGATGAAGGTGCAATATCTTTTGATTCAAATTCTTTTGAAGTATTAAATATTATTGAACAATCAATAAAAAATTTAGGCTATAAAACAAAAATAGGTTTGGATATTGCTGCAAGTTCATTTTATAAAAATAAAAAATATGAATTTGAAGGAAAAAAATATTCTGAAAGTGAATATTTGCAAATATTATTAGATACAATTAAAAATTATAAAAATATATATTATATTGAAGATCCTTTTGATGAAGAATCATTTACTGCATTTGCAGAACTACAAAAGAAAACAAAATCTTTAATTTGTGGTGATGATTTATTTACTACAAATAAAGATAGATTAATTCAAGGTATAAAAAATAAATCTGCAAAAGCAATATTGATAAAACCAAATCAAATAGGTACAATAACAAAAACAATTGAAACTGTAAATTATGCAAAAAAACATAATGTTATGCCAGTAATTTCTCATAGATCTGGAGAAAGTATTGATAATACAATATCTCATTTGGCTGTTGGATTATCTATACCATATATAAAAACAGGAACAGTTTCAGGAGAACGTTTAGCAAAATTGAATGAACTTATATTCATAGAAAAAAGAATTGAGGAAAAATAAATATATTATTAAGGTGAGTGTATGAGTAAAGAATTATTAATTAGCCCAGAAGAATATTTAAAATCAGGTATTCATATAGGTACAAGATTTAAATCTAAAGGTATGAGAAAATATATTTTTAAATTAAGAAAAGATGGTTTAAAAGTATTTTCTATTGAAGAAATAGATGAAAAAATTAGAGCTCTTGCAAAATTTTTAGTGAATTATAATCCTGAAAAAATAGCAGTTGTTGGTAGAAGAGTTTTTGCAAAAACAGCTATTGAAAATTTTTGTAAAATAATTGGTGCAAAATCTTATGTTGGTAGATTTATTCCAGGAGATTTTACTAATGCTAAAAGTAAGAACTTTTTTGAACCCGAATTAATATTTGTTGTAGAATCTAATTTAGACAAACAAGCAATAATTGAAGCAGTAAAAGTAAATATACCTGTTGTTTCTTTGAGTAGTGCAAATAATTCAACAGTAAATATAGATTATGCTGTACCTTGTAATAATAAAGGTAAAAAAAGTTTAGCATTATTATTTTGGTTAATTGCTAGAGAATATCAATTATGTAAAGGAATCATAAAATCAAGAGATGATTTCAAACATAAAGTTGAAGAATTTGAATATAATGGTAAAGAAAAAATTGTTAAAAATGAAGATGACAGAAGAAATAGAAGACCTATAAGAGGACAAAGAAGAAGATAAATTCTTTATTTTCTAAAAGGTAATTATTATGCAAGCATATAACCTAAATGAAGAAAATAATATTAAACAATTTTGGGACAAAGAAGAAATTAGAAAAAAGTTTTTAAATAAAAATAAAAACAATAATAAAACTTTCTATTTTATGGATGGTCCGCCTTATGCTAACGGACATATTCATTTAGGCCACGCATTAAATAAAATTACTAAAGATGTTATAATTAGATATAAAATAATGCGAGGATTTGATACTTTTGCAAAAGCTGGTTATGATACTCATGGAGTACCTATAGAACATAAAGTTCAAAAAGCATTAAATTTAGATTCAAAAGAAGATATTGAAAATTATGGTATGGATAAATTTATATCTCAATGTATTAATTTTGCAACAGAACATATTGAAGATATGAATAGAGAATTTTTAAATTTAGGTATATGGATGGATTATGAAAATGCATATATCACATTAAAACCAGATTATATTGAAGGGTTGTGGCAAGCTTTTAAAAAAGCTGATGAAAAAAAATTATTATATAAAGGAAGATATCCTGTTCATTTTTGTTCTGAATGTGGAACTGCATTATCATTTAATGAAATTGAACACACCACATTAGATGATATGTCTATTTTTGTTAAATTTAAAACTAAAGATAATAGATTTTTAATAATTTGGACTACTACTCCTTGGACTTTACCTTCAAATGTTGGAATTATGGTTAATCCTTCTGCTACATATATAGATGTAAATATTGGTGGAGAAGTATGGATTATTGCAAAAGAATTATTAGAATCATTATGTAATAAAATAGAAGCTGGTTTTACAATATTAAAAGAGTATTCTGGTAAAGAATTAAATAATTTAAAATATGATAATCCATTGGAACCTTTGTTGAAAAGAAAAAATTTAGAAAATGCTAATAGAGTGGTATTATCTGATAGATATGTTACTTTGGATACAGGATCTGGTTTAGTACATTGTGCACCAGGTCATGGAAAAGAAGATTTTGAAGTAGGTATGCAAACAGGATTACCTGCATATACTTGTTTAAATGAAAAAGGAGTATTTGGAGAAGATGCGGGAAAATATATTAATTTAAAAGCAAAATCTGCTAATTCTATAATAATTGAAGATTTATCCAATTTAAATGCTTTAATTTATAAAGAAGTAATTTCTCATGAATATCCTATTTGTTGGAGATGTAAATCACCATTATTACAAGTAGCTATGCCACAATGGTTTTTAAAAATAACTGATATTAGAGAAGAATTATTAAAAAATAATGAAAAAGTTTATTGGCCTCAAAGTTTTTCTAAAAATAGATTTACAAATTGGTTGTCTTCTTTAAGTGATTGGCCTGTTTCAAGATCGAGATATTGGGGAACACCTTTACCTATATGGGTATGTGATAAATGTAATAAATTTGATGTGTTGGGTTCTTTTACAGAATTAGAAGAAAAAACAGGTAAAAAAATTGAAAAAACAATTTTAGGAGTTCATAAACCAGAAATTGATAAATATACTTATAAATGTGAATGTGGAGGAATTAAAAAGAGAATTCCTGATGTTTTAGATGTATGGTTTGATTCTGGAGCTTCTAGTTGGAGTGCTTTAGATAATGAAGAATTATTTAAGAGATTTTGGCCTGCTGATTTAAATATTGAAGGTACTGATCAATTTAGAGGTTGGTGGAATTCACAAATGATATTATCTACTATTTGTTTCGATAATACACCTTTTAAATCTATTTTAGTACATGGTATGGTTTTAGATATTAATAAAAGAGAAATGCATAAATCTGATGGTAATGTAATTGGTCCAAATGAAATAATTGAAGAATATAATAGAGATTCTTTGCGATATTATTTAATTAAAAATAGTACGGGTAATGATTTTGGTTTTGGAAAAGAACTTTTAAAAGATACTATGAGATTTTTTAATATTTTGATAAATATTGGTAATTATATTGAAACTTATTTAAATGCAAATTTGGATATTAAAGAATTGCCAGTAGATTTAGAAATTGAAGATAAATGGATTTTATCTAAATATAATTCTATGAAATCAAATGTTTTAGATAATTATGATAGTTATAATTTTTATAAAGTTGTTCCATTATTAGAAAATTTTATTATTGAAGATTTTAGTAGAAATTATATGAAATTAATAAAAGATAGAACTGACAAAGAAAATTTGTCCTTAGTTTTTAATTATATTTTTGGAGGCTATTTAAGATTATTAGCTCCTATATTACCACATATAACAGAATATATTTACAAAAATTTTAATTTCAATAGTATTCATTTAACAAACATAGATGATTTTAATAATAATGATATAAATTTAGATTTAGAAAAAGAAATGGACTTAATTTTAGATATTGTTCAATTGGGTTTAGGTTTGAGAGAAAAAGAAAAATTAAGATTAAGATGGACTTTACCAAAGTTATATGTTAATTTAAAAAATAATCAAAATATAAAATATTGTCAAAAAATATTAGAAAAAATGTTAAATGTAAATAATGTTGAATTTATTAATGAGAATTTAAATAAACCTTTTATTGAAGATGATTTTGTAAAAATTTTTGTGGATGCTAATTTTTCAAAAGGTACTAAAGATTTATGGTTTGTACAAGAATTAAGAAGACATATTCAAAATGAAAGAAAAATTTTAAAATTTTCTCCACAAGAAAATAAAGAATTAAATATTTATTGTGATGAGGATGTAAAAAAAATATTAACTAAATATTTAGTTGATTTAGAAAATACTACCAATACAAAAATAATATTAAATAATTTAATACAAGAAGATTTAATAGAAATATTAGATAAAAAAATATTAGTTAAGTTTAATATAAATAAGTGATATTTATGCCTACTAGAAAGTTTTTTGCATTTTTAGATAAATATAAAAATGAAAATGTTGAGAATAAAATTGTTAAACCAAAATTAACATTAGGACAAAGAGCAGCAGATTATGTTACTACTTGTGTTGGTTCTTGGAGATTTATTATTGGAGTATTAATTTTTATATGCTTATGGATGATTGTTAATGTAATAATATTATTAGAAGGTTGGGATCCATATCCTTTTATATTGTTGAATTTTTGTTTATCTTGTTTAGCTGCAATTCAAGCACCAATTATATTAATGAGTCAAAATAGACAAACAGAAATTGATAGAGTAAGAGCTGAATATGATTATAAAGTAAACATAAAAGCAGAAAAGGAAATAAATAATATGCAAAAAGATTTAAATAATATTAAACACCTAATAAATGAATTGCATGAATGTAATTGTAAAAAAAGACTTTAAAAGATAAAAAAGCATTAAAAAACATTATTTGTTTATAAATCTTTTCTTATATATAATATATAATACTATTTTTAGGTTTGGCTAATAACCTATGACTTAATGGAGGGAAAAATATGCCACAATTTGTAAAATTTGAAATGCCAGAAGAATTAACTAAAAATGTTGTTGAATTTTTAGGAAATGCTTCAAAAACAGGAAAAATAAGAGCTGGAGTTAATGAAGTAACTAAATTTATAGAAAGAGGTCAAGCAAAATTAGTTGTTTTAGCTGAAGATGTTACTCCTGAAGAATTATTAATACACATTCCAATCTTATGTAAAGAAAAAAAAATACCTTTTGCATACATGAAAGAAAAAAAAGCTTTAGGTACAGCTTGTAATTTAAAAGTTGGTACTTCTTGTATTGCTGTTTTAAATGAAGGTGTAGCAAAAAAAGAATTAGATGCAATTGTAAAAACTATTTCAGAATTAATAAAATAAATAAGGTGATTTAAATGGCTGATGAAGAATATGGTACACCTGCTGAAGTAGTGAATGTAATAAAAAGAACAGGAGTATCTGGAGAAGTAACTCAGGTTTTGTGTAAAATTTTAGATGGTAATGAAAAAGGAAGAATAAAAAGAAGAAATGTTAAAGGTAGAGTAAAGAAAGGCGATATTTTAACATTGTTAAATACACAAAAAGAAGCAAAAGATATTTCTGCAAGAAGGTGATTGAAAATGAAATGTCACTATTGTAATAAAGAAATACCTGAAGGTACAGGTATATTGTTTGTAAAAAAAGATGGAACTTCTTATAACTTTTGTAGTTCAAAGTGTGAAAAAAATATGTTGAAATTAAAGAGAAAAGCATCAAAAACTATTTGGGCACACAAAGAAAAGAAAAAGAAATAAAAGGTGAGTTCTTTGATACGTTCGCCTATTGTTGTTGTTGGAGGTCATGTAGATCATGGCAAAACAACATTATTAGATTATTTAAGAGGTTCTTTAATTGCTGAAAAAGAAGCAGGAAGAATTACACAACATATAGGTGCAACAGAAATACCTTTAAGTTTAATACAAACTTTGTCTGGAGAATTATTAAATAAATATGGTTTTAATTTAAAAATTCCTGGATTATTATTTATAGATACTCCTGGACATGAAGCATTTTCTTCTTTAAGAAAAAGAGGTTGTAGTATTGCTGATATAGGTGTATTAGTAATTGATATTTTACAAGGTATTCAACCACAAACAATTGAAGTAATAAATTTTTTAAAAGAAAATAAAGTACCTTTTGTTGTTGCTTTAACTAAAATTGATAAAATAAAAGGTTATGAAAAAAAACAAATATCTGAATTATTAAAAGAAATTAATAATTCGCAAACTATGTTTGCACAAGAATTTAATAGAAATATTTATTCTATAATGAGTAAATTTTCAGAATTAGGTTTTGATTCTGATAGATTTGATAATGTTTTAGATTTTACAAAAAAAATTTTGTTAATACCTGTTAATTCAAAAGAAGGTTTTGGAATTCCTGAATTATTATTATTCTTAGCAGGATTATCTCAAAAATTTTTAGAAAAAAATTTAGCATTAAATGTAGAAGGAAATGGAAAAGCAGTAGTTTTAGAAACTAATGAAATAAAAGGCTTTGGAAAAACAGCAGATATTATTTTATATGATGGAAAAATGTTGAAAAATGATTTAGTAAAAATAGATACATCAAATAATTATAATATTGCAAAAATAAAACAACTATTAAGACCTAAACCTTTAACAGATTTAAGAACTGTAAAAACTGGATTTATGTCTGTTGATGAAGTATATGCTGCAATAGGATTAAAGATTGCTTTATCAGATTCAAATTTAATAAATGCTGGTGATGAATTAACAGTAATATCTGAAGAAGAATCAAAACAATTAGAATGTACAAAAAAATGTATTACTACATTAAAAGAAAAAGGGGTAGTTGTTAAAGTAGATACAGAAGGTTCATTAGATGCTTTCATAGAATTAGCAAAAAAAAATAATGTTAATATAGGTAAAATATGTTGTGGAAATGTGTCCAAAGAAGATATTTTAGAAGCTAAATTATTTTCAAAAGATGATTTTTTATATGGCGTAATATTTGCCTTTAATTTAAAAATTAATCCTGAAATAGAACAATATGCAAAAGAACAGAACATAAAAATATTTGAATCAAATGTAATTTATAAATTATTTGAAGATTACCTTAAATGGTCAAAAACAGAAATTGAAAGTAAAAAAAATCAAGAATTAAAAGATATTAAATATCCTGCAAAAGTGGAAATATTTAAAGATTGTGTATTTAGAAAATCAAAACCTTGTGTTTTGGGTGTAAAAATTTTAGATGGTGTTTTAAAACCAAATACAAAAATAGTTTACAATAATAAAATTATTGGTACATTAAAACAAATGCAAATAGATGGGAAAGTAGTTAATGAAGCTAAAAAAAATGCAGAATTAGCAATTTCTTTTGATGATATTAGCTTTGAAAAAGATATAGATTTAAATGTAACCAATATATTTTATACATATATACCTACTTCGCAAAGGAGTAACGTTGAAAAATATTTAAAAACAGAATTTCCTGATTTAATTGAGGAAATTAAAGATATTTATTTAAATTCAAACATATAGGAGAGTGTTTAAATGATAATTACATTATCAAATCCAAAAACATCAAAAAGTTATAAAATAAAAACTACAGAACCTGTATTTATTAATAAAAAATTAGGTGAAGAAGTAGATTTAAGTCCTTTAAATTTAAAAGGTAAGGCAAAGATTACAGGAGGATCTACAAAAACAGGTTTTCCAATGGTTCCTTTTATTGAAGGTTTAAAAAATAAAACTGTTTTATTATCTGATGGTTTAGGTTTTAAAGCTAAATTCAAAGGTGAAAAGAGAAGAAAAACAGTAGCTGGTAATATTATTTCCGAAGATATAGAACAAGTAAATTTGAAAATTATTGATATTGATAGTTCTTTAAATTTAGATGAAATGTTTCCTAAAGAAGCTAAAGAGAAAAAATAACTAGTGATCATATGAATATTCCTTTACAATCTGAATTAAATATAGGTGTTATTGGTCATGTAGATCATGGTAAAACAGCATTAACTAGAATGTTAACCGGAAAATGGGCTGATACTCATTCAGAAGAAATAAAAAGAGGAATATCTATAAGATTAGGTTATGCAGATATAGTTTTTAAAAAGATTCCTAATGCTAATGGTTTTGAAGCATATACTACAGAAAATGAAGTTAATGGTAAAGAAACAAAACCCATTAAAAGAATTTCTTTTGTTGATTCTCCTGGCCATGAAAGTTTAATGGCTACTATGTTAAGTGGAGTAGCTATAATTAATTGTGCTATTTTAGTTGTTGCTGCAAATGAAAAGTGTCCTCAACCAAGAACTATGGAACATTTATTGGCTGCAAAATATAGTAATATTAAAGATTTAATTGTTGTTCAAAATAAAATAGATTTAGTTTCAAAAGAAGATGCTAAAGAAAATTATGAACAAATAAAAAAGTTTTTATTAGATTTAGGTTATACTAATGTACCTATAATTCCTGTTAGTGCAAATCAAGGAATTAATAAAGATGTTTTAATTTATGCTATTTGTAAATATTTTAATCCAAAACCACTTGAAAAAAATGATGATATGCGAATGTATGTTGTTAGGTCTTTTGATGTTAATAAACCTGGAACACAAATTAAAGATTTAATTGGTGGAGTTATTGGAGGATCTATTATATCGGGTAAATTAAAAATAGGGGACAAAATAGATATAAGTATGGGTAATAAAATTTTAAATGCAGATGTTTTAAGTTTAAATACTGAATTTGGAATTATAAAAGAAGCTGGTCAAGGTGGATTAATTGCTATAGGAACATCTTTAGATCCTGCAATTACTCAAAATGATAAATTAAAAGGACAAATGGTTGCAATGCATAATAAATTGCCAAAACCATCTATGGATATTACTTTAGATTTACATATAGTTGAAAAATTATTAAATGAAGATTTAAAGAAACCTTTATTAATTAATGAAGCTATTATAATTACTATTGGTACAGGAACTGCAATAGGTTCTGTTTCAAGTGTAAATAAAAATATAGTAAAATTTAATATGAGAAGCCCAATTGTGGCTTTGAAAAATCAAAAAGTATCATTAAGTAGAAAATCCTCTAATGGATGGAGATTGTATGGTTATGGAATCATTAGCTAGAGTAGTTATAGACACTAGTGCATTAATTTTAATGTGCGAAGGTTATGATTTTTTCGACGCTGTTGAAAAAAATTATGGAAAAGTGGAATATTTAATTCCTACAAATGTAATTAAAGAAATTGAACATTTAGCAGAAAATAGTACAAAATATCAAAAGAATCTAAATTTCATTATGAGATTAATTCAAACAAAAAATATTCGTATAATTGAAACAGGTAATCCTAAACAATATGCTGATGATGATTTGTTAAGTATGTCTGCTAGTTTATTTATTACTACTGATATGGAATTAGCAAAAAAATTAAAAGACCAAGGTAAAAAAGTATTTGTTTTAAAACAAAGAAGATATTATGATTATTATTAATTAAATTTTAAAGGAGTTTTGAGGTGAATAAATGTTTCAAATAGCTAACATTGAAGATGTTGTAGGTATTCCTCCAAGTATGTTAAATTCAGATTTAGATGTTGTAATAAAAGATCTTTTAAATGAAGAAAAAATAGGTAAAATTGACAAAGATATAGGAGTAGTATTAGGTGTAATAAAAGTAAATAAAACAGGTTTGGCGAAAGTATTACCTGGTGATAGTAATTCTTATGTTGATGTAGATTATTCTGTTTTATCTTTCAAACCAGATTTACAAAATATTTATGAAGGTAAAATTAAAGAAATTGCTGAATTTGGTGCATTTGTGGATTTAGGTCCTTTTGATGCTTTAATTCATGTATCTCAATTAATGAATGATTTTGTTAATTATGATCCTGGAAACAAACAATTTGTAGGTAAAGAAACAAATAATGTTTTAGGTTTGAATGATAAAATTTTTGCAAGAATTGTAAGTGTTAGTTTCAAAAATAATGTAGTACAATCCAAAATAGGTTTAACTATGAGACAAATTGGTTTAGGAAAAGATGATTGGATTATAAAAGAAGTTAGTGATGAAGATAAACCAAAAAAAGAAGTAAAAGAAACAACTACTAAAAAATCCAAAAAAGGTGATAAGAATGTTTAAGATTTTAGCTTGTAAAAAATGTGGTTATATAATAGATGATATAGAAAATCCACAAGAATGTCCAATTTGCCAAAATAAAAAATTTACAACATTTTGGAAAGGTAGTATAATTGTAACAGACCCTGAAAATTCAGAGGTTGCTAAAAAATTAAATTTAGAACAAAAAGGAAAATATGCTTTGAGAATTAATTAGGTGATTTTATGAAATATCAAATTTTAGAACAAAAAGAAAATAAATTATTAAATAGAAAAGAATATTTAATAAAAATTAGCGATGTAGCTAAAACTCCTACAAGAGAAGAAGTTTGGAAACAATTTTCTGCAAAACAAGGTTTAGATGGAAAAAAATTGATAGTAGATACTTTTTTTAATGAATCTGGTTTAAGAGATGTAAAAGTATTTTTAAAATATTATGATGATGAAAAATCTTTGAAAAGAATAGAGTTGAAAAATAATTTAAAAAAATATGATAAATTAAATCCAACTCCTAAAAAAGAAGAACCAAAAGCAGAAGACGCTCCTGTGGAAAATTAAGGTGATATTGTATGGCAGCTCAAAAAAAAGAAAGTAAAGGTAAAAAACAAAGTAAAAAAACAGTTAGAGTTAAAAAATCTGCATTTTATAAATTAGATAAAGATAATGTAATAAAAACTAGAAAAACTTGTGTAAAATGTGGTGCAGGAGTATTTATGGCAGAACATAAAGATAGATACACTTGCGGTAAATGTGGTTATACTGAAATGAAAAAGAAGGAATAAATCTATATGCCTTTCTTTCTTAAAATAAAAGAAAGGTCTACAGTCCACTCCAAAGAAAGAATCCCAAACTGACTATAAGTCAATTGCATAGCAAATATGTTTGGGTTTAATTATTTTATTTTTTTGCTATTTTTATGGTCTCTGAAGTAAAAATTAAAACTGAATTATTAAATGAATTATTATTAGGTTGTAAAAATGTATATCCTAATGAATTCTTTGCATTATTAAGATCAAATAATAATGTTATTGATGAATATGTTGTTGTACCCATAATTTATCAAAATGAAAATTCTGTTTCTTATAGAACTGATTTATTACCATTGGGTTTTAAAATTTCTGGTTCTATACATTCACATCCATCTGGTTCTAATATGCCTAGTGATGTGGATTTAAATAGTTTTATACATTTAGGTAATTATCATTTTATTATTAAATATCCTTTTAGATTTGAAGATATCGCTTGTTATGATTATGAGGGTAATAAAATAAATATAATATTTATTTAATTTTAATGATATATATATAAATTTTAATTTTATTTATTTATAGATTAAGAATGATTATATTAAATTTTATTTTTTTTGTAATTAGTTTATTTGTTCTAATTAAATGTGCTGATTATTGTATAAAATATTCTACTATTTTGGCAAGGATTTTTAGATGGCCTGAATTTGTTGTAAGTTTTTTTATTGTTGCATTTATATCTGTTTTACCAGAAACAACTATTTCAGTTATTGCTGCATTAAATGGAGAGCCTGAATTAGGGTTGGGTACTTTATTAGGTTCTAATGTTGCTGATTTAGCATTTGTATTTGGAGTTATTGCTTTAATTTCATATAATGGAGTAAAAGTAAAAAGTCAAATTTTGAGGAATAATTTTATTTATTTAATATTGTTAGCAGTGCCGTTAATATTAGGATTAGATGGTAAATTTTCAAGAATAGATGGTATAATATTAATCATTTTTGGAATTATGTTTTATATTAGATTATATTTACAAAGTAATAGATTTCGTAAAAAATATAATTATATTAAAAGAGAACCATTTTTGAAAAGTTTAATATTTTTAATATTAAGCCTAGGTATATTATTTTTAAGTGCTAATTTTACTGTAAAATTTGCAGTAAATTTGGCATATGAATTAAATTTTCCAACAATACTAATTGGATTAACTATTTTAGCAATTGGTTCTTGTTTACCAGAATTAATATTTTCTATAAAAGCAGTTAGAGAAAATCGTTTTGATTTGGCATTAGGAGATTTATTTGGTACTGTTATAACTGATATTACAATAGTTTTAGGATTAGTTGTTTTAATATCTCCATTTAGTTTTAATATTTATAATATATATGTTACAGGTGCTGCAATGTTATTTGCAGGAATATTTGTAATTATATTTATGAAAACTAATAAAACAATAACTAAATATGAAGGTTTATTTTTAATTTGCTTTTATTTGTTGTTTTTAGTAGTAGAATTTTTTATCAGTACCTATTTAGGATTAAAATAATTAAGATATATTTATATTATTCTTAGTATATTTTATATAATAGTGATTATTATGGAGTATTCTTATTCTAGATTAACTACATTTGATAATTGTCCTTTGCAGTATAAATTTAGTTATGTTTTAAAAGAAGCTAAAGATTTTGAGAATTCTATTGAAGCATTTATGGGTTCTAGGGTTCACGAAGCATTAGAAGAATTATATAAAAAGCAAAAATTAAATACTGTTATGACTTTGGAAGAAGTTTTAAATATTTATAAAAAAAATTGGAATGATAAAAATAATGATAATATAAAAATAATAAAAAAAGAATTAAACAAAAAAAATTATTTTGATTTGGGTATAAAATATTTAACTAATTATTATAATAGATTTAAACCTTTTGATTCAGAATACACAGTAGGTTTAGAAATGGAAATAAAATTAGATTTAAACAATGATGGTAAGTATTTGTTAATTGGATATATAGATAGATTATCTATGAAGGATAATGTTTATTATATTCACGATTACAAAACTTCTAGTATATTACCAACAAATGAAGAAATTAATAAAAACAAACAGTTAGCGTTATATGCTATGGCTATAAAACAAATGTATCAAAATGTAAAAAAAGTTATACTAATATGGCATTATTTGGCTTTTGATACCGATTTAATTGTAGAAAAAGAAGAAAATGATTATGAATTAATAAGAAAACAAACAATTGAAAAAATAAATGCTATTGAAAATTTAGAAAATGGAAATTATTTACCAAAAGAATCTACTCTTTGTGAATGGTGTGCTTATGCCTCTAAATGTCCTATGAAAAAACATAATTTTAAAGTAAAACAATTTACTTTAGAAGAATATAATTTAGATTATGGTGTAAAGTTAGTTGAAAAATATTCAGAATTAGAAGAGAAAAAAAATAAAATAATAAATGAAATCAAAGAATTGGATGAAAAAATATTAGAATATTCTAAAGTAAATAAATTAAAAAAAATCGTAAGTAATAATAATTCTATAACTATTTATGAAACTGATAATTATTCTATACCTACAAAAGGAACTCCAAAATATGAAGAATTAAAAAATATTGTTAAGGAAAATTATCCAGAATTATTGTGTATAGATAACTATTATTTAACTAAAAATTTAAATATAGGTTTAATAAATGATAATGTATATAATAATATTATGAAATTAGTTGAAAAAAAACAATTTTTTAAAATTTATTTTAAGTGATGTAAAATGTATGATTTGATTGTTGTTGGATTGGGCCCTGGAGCATATTCTACTGGAATTTATGCTACACGTTATAATTTAAATACTTTATTAATTGGAGAAGTTCATGGTGGTTTAATGGGTTTAACTCATAGAGTTGACAATTATCCTGGTTTGCCTGAATTATCTGGTTTAGAAATTGCAGATAAAATGCGAGATCATTATTTAAGTTTAAATGGAAATATAAAATTTGGTACAATAGTAAATATTGTAAAAAAAGACAATTATTTTGAATTGCAAACAAATACTAATGAAATTTTACAATCAAAATCAGTAGTAATTGCTACTGGAACTGTAAGGAGAAAATTAAATATTATAGGGGAAGATAAATTTTTTGGAAGAGGTGTGAGTTATTGTGCTACTTGTGATGCTAATTTTTTTAAAAATAAAATTGTTGCAGTTATAGGTGGTGGGGATACTGCTTTTATATCTAGTTTACATTTAAAACAATTTGCAAATAAAGTTTATTTGATTCATAGAAGAGATGAATTTAGAGCGCAACCCGCTTTAATAAACGAAGCAAAAAAAGAAGGTATTGAATTTATATTAAATGCTAATGTAAAAGAAATAAAAGGTAAATTAAAAGTAGAATCTATGTTATTAGATGTTAATGGCAAAGAATCAGAATTAAAAATTGAAGGTTTATTTATAGAAATAGGTAATGTTCCAGTAACTAGCTTTTTAAAGGATTTAAATATTGAATTTGATGAACAAAAGTATATAAAAGTTAATAATGATGCATCTACAAATATAGAAGGTTTATTTGCAGTTGGAGATTGTACAAACGGTATGAATAATTTTAAACAAATTATTACTGCTGCGGGTATGGGCGCAGTAGCTGCGGAATCTATATATGTATATTTAAAAAAATTAAAATAATTTTTTAGATTTTTATAATCTTGGTTTTCTTCTAAAAAATTCTTTTATTTTTTGTATTCTTTGTTTTCTTTTTGCTTTGACTAAGTCTTTTTTTTGTTGTTTTTTGAGAATTTCTCTTTTTAGTGCATTTTTAAAATCTTCATTTGTTGCTCCTTCTGGTAATGTTATTGTAAAATCACCGTGGATTGTATGATAATTTGTAGTTATAAGCCTATTACTAATTTTTTTTAATTCTGCCATAAAATCACCAATTAAATTAGATTGAAAGTATTTATATAGTTATTTTAATTAAAAAAAATATAAATAAAAAAAAGAAAGGGAAAACCCTTTTAAAAATAATAAGTATTTAAGTATTTAGTATTCTTCATCTTCATTATTTTCTTTACTATAGCTTTTTCCACCATTTTTCTTTTTAAAGTAGCATTCTTTACAATAAACTGGTAATCCTTCTTTTGGTTTGAAAGGAACTTCTGTTTCTTTTCCACATTCGCTACAAGTTGCTTTATACATTTGTCTTTGGTAATTTCCTCTGAAATTACTTCTATTATCGTCTCTATTATATGACATTTTTATTCATTCTCCTTTATATTACTTGAATTTCAAGTACTAAATAATCTATATCTAACTATATATAAATGTATGTGTTTTTAGTTAGATTTATATTCTTTAATATTGTCTATTAATAGTGATTTTATGTATGATATTAAGGATTATAGTTATTTAAAAGGAATAAAAGGAATATCTGATAAATTATTGGAAAACCATTTTATATTATATAAAGGATATGTTAATAATACTAATAAATTTTTGTCTACATTAAAACAAGCAGATAAATCTAGTTTAGAGTATTTTGAATTAATCAGAAGGTTTGCTTGGGAATTTAATGGCATGAGATTACATGAATTATATTTTGAAAACTTATCTATAAATCCTATATCTTTTGATGAAAATTCTGATTTTGGTAAATTAATTATTAATCAATTTAGTTCTTTTGAAAATTTTGAAAAAGAATTTAAATCCTTAACAGCTATAAGAGGTATAGGTTGGGTTATACTAGTTTATGATCCTATGCAAAAAAAATTATTAAATATTTGGGTAAACGAACATAATTCAGGATTATTAGTAGGTACTATTCCTTTATTAATTATTGATGTTTTTGAACATTCATATATGATTGATTATGGATTAAATAAAATGGAATATGTAAATATAATATTTAAGTCTATTGATTGGAAAATAGTTGAAAAAAGATTTAAGGGTAATTATGAATAATATTTTAAAAGATATAACATCTTTACAAAAAACAAATGTAAAAAAAATAATAGATACTAAAATAAAAGAATTTGAATCTTTTAAATTTAGTTCAAATGAATTGTTATTTCAAGAACTATGTTTTTGTTTGATGGCTGCAAATTTTAATGCTGAAAAATCTTTAAATATACAAAATATTTTGCAAAATAAATTAATGCTTTTATCAGAAGATAAATTAGCAAATAAATTAAAAGAATTAGGTCATAGATTTCCAAATACTCGGGCAAAATATATTGTAGAAGCAAGAAAAAATATTGATAATTTAAATAATCTTTATAAAATTGATAATCCTAGAAATTGGTTAGTTAAAAATATAAAAGGACTGGGTTTGAAAGAAGCAAGTCATTTTTTAAGAAATATAGGTATTTTTGATTACGCCATAGTAGATTTTCATATTGTTGATTTATTGGTTAAAAGTAATTTAATAATTAAACCAAAAACTATTACTCCTAAAATATATCTAAATGTAGAAAATATTTTAAGAAATATATCTAAAAAAATAAATTTAAGTTTAGGAGAATTAGATTTATATTTATGGTATATTGAAACTGGAAAAGTTATAAAATAATTTTATTACTTTTAAAAATTAATATTAATCTAATTTATTTATGTAATTAATAAAAAAAGTAAGGTTTATATTTTCTTTAATGTAATATAATTATGATTTCTAAACCTTTAAGAAGAAAGGTATCTCAAATAATTAGAAAAAATTTACGTAAAAATAGAGATACTATATTACCTTTATCATTTTTGATAGAAAAACATAGATCAAAAAATAGAACTTATAGAGATACTAGGGATCTAAAACAAATTAATAAAGAGTTTCATAATTTTGGTATTGTAGATTTTAATAAAATAGTAAATCGTGTGATGCGTTTAAATCCAAATAAAAAAATTAAATTTTTAGATGTGGGGGCAGGACAAGGTAAATTAGCACATGATTTAGAAAAATATAGAGATGCATCAAATAATCCTTTATTTGAATATCATGGCATAGATTTAAAACCAAAAGAAATTAAATATAATGGAGAAAAAAAATTAATTTCTTCGTTAGATATTCAAAGAGAAAGATTGCAAAGAGAACAATTTAATATGGTTTTAGCAATGAATTCTTTTCAATATGTTGGAGATAAATTAAGAGCTTTAGAAAATATGATAAATTCTTTAAAAGTAAATGGAATTTTAATAATTTCTCCTTTAGGTCATATAAAAACGAGCAATAATAATATATTAAGTCAAGGAGCTTATTATAATTCAAATTATAATTATTACCATGAGTTATTTTCTTCTATTCCTAATATAAAATATGTTTTAAGTAATAGTGGCGCTTTGATTATATTAAAAACAGGTTCAGGAGATGTTAATTTTAAATATGATTTTGTAGGAGCCTCAACTGTAAAAGAAAAACGCACATTATCTGATTTTAAAAATAATATTACTAATATAGGCACAGAATTAGTTGGAAAGTATGTTCCTAATTCAAATAGAAAATCTAAATGGTAAAATTTTAACCCATATATTCTTTTTTACATTTATCTGAACAGAATCTTCTACCAAAAGGTCCTTCTGGGTTTTCTATTGGTTTTCCACAGTTCATACATTTAGGTATAATTTTTTCTTCTCTTGTTTTTAATATACTAGTTTTAACATTTTTTAATACATTCATTTTCCCACCATCCACCCTTTTAATTATTTAAAATATGCTAATTTACAATCTTCACTACAAAATCTTTTTCCATAAGGTCCTTCTGGGTTTTCTATTTTTTTCCCACAATTTAAACATTTATATTCTATTTTTGGAACACTACTTCTTAAATTTCTTATTCCTAAAGTTATGTCCATAATCTCACCTTAATTATAATAAGTAAAATCAATTTAAATATATATCTAATGAAGTTCGTTTTTTATTTTTTCTAATATTTTTATTAGTTTATTACTATCCATAGGTTTTGCTTTTTCTGTATTTAATTGATTACCTTGAGTTAATGGAACTAAATGAATATGAATGTGAGGAACACTAAAACCTTCTATTATTAAACCTATTCTTTCTGCATTTGTTGCTTTTAATAATGATTTAGAAATTTTTTTAGCTTCTAAAAGTAAATCAGAATATTCTTTGTCTGATAAATCAAAAATGTAATCATTATGTAATTTTGGAATTAATAGGGTATGCCCTTCAGTTATTGGGTTAATATCTAAAAAACAAAAAAATTTATTATTTTCATAAATTTTATAACTTGGTATTTCCCCTTTTATAATTTTACAAAATATACAATCCATATAATCACTTTAAACGAACCATATAAATTATACTTGAAATTAATAATGTTAATAAAATTATAATTGATATAATTATTGATGCATAGATATTGTATATAATCGCAAATACAAATGCAAATAATGCTCCAAAAATAAGAATTAAAGCCATAATTTTAACCCATAATGGTTTTTTAACAAAAAATTTATTTTTTTTAACTTCTTGTTTTATTTTTTTTGATTCTTTTTTATAATCTAATATTTTAGTTTCAGGAAACTCATTTGCAAAATAATTACAATCCTTGCATCTATATTGTCTTGTATAATAATCTGTGTAATATGATATATTTTTACTACCACAATTTGGACATATTCTTATATATTCCTTATCCACTATAGACTCTTTGTTTTTTTTAGTCTTATTCTTTTTTATCATTTAATATCACCATTTTCTTTTCCAATTCGTCAATATCTTTAAAATATATAGTTTTAAAACCTAATTTTTTTGCTGGTATTATATCTCTTTTCCTATTATTACTTACAAAAATGATGTTTTTAGAAATTTCATCACTTAATTTAACCATGCTTTCAAAAGCTTTTATATCTGGTTTTAAAACATTCAAATCATAAGAATACAAAGGGTAATCTATATAATTTAATAATTTTGTTTCTTGTTTTAACAAATTAATTGTAAATATGCTCACATTAGATAATATCCCTATTTTAAAATTCTGTTTTTTTAAATTTTGTAATAATTTAATAATTTTAGGGTCTAAATTAATAGTAATTAGATTTTTGTTAGATATATTTGTAATTTTGTTAATTGTTTCTTCATTATTTGATAAAAACACTTTGCTACATAATTCTTTAAACGCCTCATTTTTTGAATTCCAAGATTTAGTATAATAAATTTCTTCAAATTTTCTTTTAAAAACAGGAAAATCTTCTATTTTAAACTCTTTTGCTAAAATTTTAATTAGATCTTTACCTTTTATTTTTATTAAGCTATTTAAATTAAAAAATATAATTTTATTCATAGTAAAGTAAAATCCTAAAAGTTTAAATAATAATCACTTTTAAACAATTTTAACATAACATTTATAAATTATTAATTTATATTATAATAAAGTTTAAAGATATATTAATGAAGGGATTTATATGTTAAATAAGTTATTTTATGGGTTTTTGTTTTTTTTATTATGCATTTTGATGTTATCTTCAAGTTATGCAAATGATTGTCG
>CAZMGA010000003.1:0-40299 GCA_964565725.1 uncultured archaeon
AAGTTATGCAAAAGGAAATGCAAAAGAAGATGAAAAAGAAATTTAAATTAAAATAATTGGGATTAAATGATTTCTATAATAAAATTTATTATTGTATTAATTGCTAGTTTAATTGCAGCATATACAGATTATAAAACAGGTTATATTTATGATTGGTTAACTTATCCTTTTATTGCAATAGGGTTTATTTTTTTATTTATTTCAAATAATATACTTATAGGTTTAATTCAATTTACAATAATTTTTGTTTTAGGGTTATTATTTTACAAATTTGGTAAAATTGGGGGAGGAGATTTAAAATATTTATTAGGAATTCCCTTATATTTTCCATTATATAACGGTTATCCTTTAATTTTATTTTTATTATTGTTTGCTTGTTTATTTTCAATAATTTTTTATGGTATTTATTATTTAATATTTTTAATAAAAAATAAAGATAAAGAAATATTTAAAATAATTTTAATATGTTTATTTTTAGCAATATTATTTTCAGTAGGCATTTTATTTTTATTTAATTGGATTGTATCAGTTATATCTTTATTTTTATTATTTATATTTTTCTTTGTAATTTTATCTAAAGATAAAATATTAAATAAAGTTTATAAACAAAAAATAAAGTTTTCAAAAGTTTTAAATGACGATTTAATAGATTTGAATTCAATAATAGTTAAACATAAAAATTTAAAAATTAAGAATGCTAATGATATGTATCCTTTAGACAAAAAAACATATGCTCTTTTAAAAGATAATTTAAACGCAAATGAATTAGTTTTTGTTTATAAAAATTTACCTATATTTGCACCATTTTTATTTTTTGGTTTTATAGCTAGTGTTTTATTTTTAAATTATTTTCATTTGCTTATTTTGGTTTAAACATAAAGTAAATTATAAATCCTAAAATAATGACTATTCCAATTATTATAGTCCAAGTATAATTAAAATTAGATTTTAAATTTGTGGATGCAATACTAGTTTGTTCGTTATAATATATTTTACAACTTGCTTGTCCTCCATTATATCCTACATTTAATTCTTTATTATAATTTGTAGATTCATTAGGATTTAAAGCTGTATTAATTGTTTCATTACTATAAATTACATTATTTAATGTGATAATTATATTGTAATTGTTCATAGTTGTGTTTCCAATATTTGAATAATTACAAGTTATATTGGCATTATGACCTTCACGACTATTTATTATTATAGAATTCATTTTAGGAATTGCTTTTTTTAATTCTATGCTTGTGTTATTTGTTATTTTTGTAGTATTATTATAGGTTTTATTTTCTTGATTCATAATGTAATATGAGGTTTGTTTTGAATTGTCAGAAGTGTTTGTTTCTACACTATTATAAATTACATTACATTTAATTAAATGATAACCAGTGGTTAAAAAAGTATATGTGGTTTCGTAAGTATAAGTGTTAAATGGTGCTAAAGATTCAGATATTATTTTAGAGTCAATTTTTAAACTATCTACGTAGGTTTCTATAGTGTAATTTCCTATCGTTGCTTTTTGACCAGTATTTTGAATTACACATTTTATTTTATTACTTTGATTTACTATTGGAGGTACTGAATTTAATGTTGCTAAATCTAATTTTAAATTAGGATAATTCAAATTATTAATATAATTAGTAATATTTACTTCTTCATATATATTTGTAGTATCTACTTCTATTTCTATTGTTTTTTTATCATTATCATTTTCAGTATCTTCATCATCTGAATCGTCTGGATCCCAATTAATTTTACAACCAACTTCTAATTCGTCATTGTCATAACTTAATGGTATAGTATATAAATATTTTTTTGTTTTTTTTGATCCCGAATCAATACTGCTTATTTTAGTAGTATCTACTTTTTTACCATCTATATACCAGTATAAATCAATATCTCCATCATCATTATCAGCATCATCATTTCCATAATTGATGTATGTACAAGTAATCTCTATTTCTTGTCCTAATAATGGTTCATCATCATCTACTGATACTTTTGAAATGCCCAAATCTATTCCTTTGCTATCATAATCTGCATCAGTCTCTACAGTAATGTATGAACTATCGTTATCTTCATTTTTATCTGTCATTTCATCATAATCAGCATCTAAATCATAATCTGTAATTTCGCACCCAAATTCAATTTCAGTATCATCTTCATCAGTTTCAAATTCAAAAGAATATGTTTCTTTATCTCCTTTATCTAATGATTCATCATCATAGCTTTCAGTTTCATCTTCTTCATGTTCCCCATTCATATAAAAAGTAATTTCTAATTCATCAAATTCTACATCCTCACCTAAATTTTCTACAACACATTTTACTTTTACAATATCTCCAGAATCAGGAGAGCTAGGGGAAATACTAACAATAGTTTTTAAATCAAAATCTTCAGCAAAACTAAAATTTGTTAAAAATATTGTAAAAAACAAAAAAAGAATACCAAAAAACATTTTTTTATACATGTTAAGCCTCAAATATTTAATATAAATATATATTTAAAGTTATATAAATTGGTTTCTATTTTACTTTATATTCATCCCATTTAATTTTTTTTGATAAAATGGTTTCTTTTAAGTTTTTTTCTTGTTTGTTTAATTTAGAATTTCCTGATTTTATTTCTAAAAATATAACTTCTTTAATGTTATTTTCATCGGCACCTTTAAAAACAATAAAATCTATCGGTTTGCCTAAAAATTTACATTCTGTTGGAGAATAAGGAAAATTTGGAAAATAAGGTGCAATATTTTCTGAAAATTGGCCTGTTAATATCGCTCTTGAACGTTTAATTGCATCTTCTCTTTCAGTTTTTAAAATTAATTCTAATTTTTTCTCAAATTTGTTTTTTAAAAATAAAATACCTATAATTAAACCTAAAATTAAAGCAATTATTCCTATAATAAATATCAAGACAATTGTTAATAAATTCATATATAAACTAATTTGTACTCTTTTAAAATCTTTTCTCCTTTTATATATATTATTTTTATTATTTTATAATTAGGTGATTTTATGAATACAGAGCAAAAATATGATTTAATAGTTAGAAATTTACAAGAAGTAATGGATGAAAAACAATTAAAAGAAATATTAGAAAAAAGGGATTTATCTTTATATTGGGGAACTGCCCCAACAGGTAAAATTCATATTGGTTATTTAATTCCTTTTACAAAATTAGCTGATTTTTTAGAAGCTGGTTGTGAAGTTAAAATATTATTGGCTGATTTACATGCTTTTTTAGATTCTCAAAAAACACCTTGGGAATTATTAGATGCAAGAACTTTATATTACGAACAAGTAATTAAAGAAACTTTGAAAGCATTGAAAGTTGATATAACAAAATTAAAATTTTTTAAAGGTACTGAATATCAATTAACAAAGGAATTTAGTTTAGATTTATATAGATTTACAAGTATAACTACAGTTTCAGAAGGTATAAAAGCAGGTGCTGAAGTTGTAAAACAAAGTGAAAATCCGAGATTGGCGCCAGTATTATATCCTTTATTACAATCTTTGGATGAAGAATATTTAAAAGTTGACGCTCAGTTTGGGGGTACAGACCAAAGAAAAATATTTGTTTTGGCTCATGAATTTTTGCCAAAGTTAGGGTATAAAAAAAGAATACATTTAATGAATCCAATGCTTCCTGGGTTGCAAGGTTCAAAAATGAGTTCAAGTGATGCAAATTCAAAAATCGATTTGTTAGATTCTCCAGAAATAATAAAAAAGAAATTAAATAATGCTTTTTGTCCTGAAGGTATAATTGAAGATAATGGTGTATTAACATTTATTAAATATGCTTTATTTCCTTATTTAAATAGAGTAAATGAAACTTTTGATGTTGAAAGACCAGAAAAATTTGGTGGAAATATATCTTTCAAAAATTATGAGGAATTAGAACAAACATTTATCTCTAAAAAAATACATCCTTTAGATGTTAAAAATACAATGTCTAAATATTTAACACAGATTTTAGAGCCTGTTAGAAAAGCATTTGATGATTCAAATTATAAAGATAATTTGGAAAAAGCATATTCTAATGAAAAATAAAAAGTAGAACTATTATGAAAAGTTTTTAAAAATGCCAAGAGGGAGACTCGAACACCCGACCTCCAGATTTCCCACGATATTTTTCCTTTTTAAAAGAAAAAGTCAATAATCTATTTTAATCATTGTATGTAAAGACATACTCATCATTCATAACGATATAATATGTTATGAGTCTGGCACTCTAACCAACTGAGCTACCTTGGCATTATCCTTTTCTTTTTTAAAAGAAAGGTTTAAATTTGTCTAAAGAAAACATATAACTTAAAGTTGTATTCTTTTTAGCAGTTAATATTAAAATAATTTGAATGGAAACTATTATAAAGTATACTTTTATTTGGATTTTAACAAATAATCCTTTTCTCTTTCTTCTAAATTGTATTTTGTATTGTAAAATAATTCACAAATATATAAACAATCATTAATTCTGGTGTCTTTTTTTGGCACAATCATATTAAAGTTTTTATTTTCTTTACAAAGAATAGGTAAAATCATATTTGTACAATTTAAATCTAAAGGGGTTTCTCTTTCATATAAACTTATTAATTTATCTGCTAATTCTTTACCTAATTGAGTTGGTTGCTTTTTTGAAGAAGATAAATTTGTACCCATAAGTGTATTTTCATATCTAATTATTACATCAGCCCCAAATCCTTTGTTTTTATCTCTATTTTCTACAAAAGTATTCAAAAATTCATTAACTTTTATTTCTTTTGGATTTAATGTGTTTTTTATACCTTCTAATATATATTCATTTATTATTTCTTTATGACCATATGAATGTATATCTATAGTAATATGTTCTAAGTCTCCTTTTTCTAATAATTCAAAATTTTTTATTTTACTTGATTTTTTTATATGTAGAATAATTTTACCTTGATCTTTATCATATCCTCTTTTTGTAATTTCAATTTTAAAATTTAATCCTATTTTTGAGAACATAGGACAAATTATATTTTTAAAATAATCAGCACTTAATTTGTTTTCAGAATTTGTTGGTCCTAATAAACCAATATTCATATCTTCATTATAATAAAGTATAAATAAATACGGTAATAAAACTGTTAATAAGGAAGGATATTTAAATGAAATTAATGGAGCTTTTCTTATTATTTTTGGAGAAAAAGTATATTCTGTTGATCCTTCTTTTATACCATTAACTTCTGCGTTTGAAATCTGTTTTAAAATTTCTAAATAAATGGTATCTTCATAGGTTAAGCCAGGTTTTTCATCATTAATTCGTATATTTTTTACTTGAATTGCTTTATTTTCACATATAGCCAATGTTGTTGCTAATCTCATTGTAAATCCTGAATGATTTTTATTTGCGTCAATTTCTAAAAACATGTTATCACTGTGTTAACCGTTATATAATAATATACTTTGGCTTTATAAATATAATCCTAATTTAATAAATAAATATTTAAATATGATTAGAATTGTATATATACGATAGTATGAGCTTTTTAATAATTGGAAATAAATTGGAGTCTTTATTGTTGGCTGATTATTTATACGAACGTGGTTGGCCTGTAACATTAATATCTAGGTTTAAATTTGAATACTCTACATTAACTGAATTAGCAGATCCTAAAGAATTAGAAGAAATAGGATTTAATTATTCTTCAGGAGTTTTGTGTGAAATTAAAAAAATGAAGATTATAGATATAGATAATAATATACGAGAACAAGAAACAAATACAGTTTTATTAGATACTTCTGTTTATTGCAAACTTTTATATAATAAATTAAAATCTAAATGTGTTTTTATAGAGGATTCAAATTATATAGATAAAAATAATGAAAATGTTTTTATTCAACAAGGTGTTCATGGCACATTATTAAAATTAAAATATGTTTTTTCTCTTAATGATTATAATGTAATATCAAAAAAAGAAAATAAAAAATGTATAAAAGCAAGTTTATGTATGCCTGGAAAAATTGGAGAATTAGTATTGAAATTTTTACCAACTGGTTATATGTGGTATGTAAATTATACTGAAAATGTTGCTGAATTGTGTATTATTTCTGAAGACCCTGAAAAAGAATTTAATTTGTTTTTAGAAACTAGCAAAGCAAAATTAATAAGTCATAAAGGTTTATTATTACCAATATACAAAAATGAAAGAATATTGGATAATAATTCTTTATATTATGGTGGGGATTGTGCTTTAATAAATAATAATTTTAATTTTTATAATTTTGTTTTTAAGATAAGATTTAATAAATTAACTTGTAATTATGCACATGAATTAATGTTTAAAAAAAATATAAGTTATTATTTAATTACAAAAGATATAGATTCTGAATTGCATTATTTAGAAAAAGAAGGAAACATTTTTTGGAATTTAAATGATAAAAAGAAAAATGAAATTATTAAAAAAATGGACTTTAAAAGATTTGCATTAGATTTTAGTTCGGGTTTTAAAAATTCATCTAAATTATCAAAAATAAATTTGAAATTATTATTTAAATGATTGTTATGAGTTTCTTTATAAAAACTTTTGGTTGCGCTTCAAATATTGCAGATAGTGAATATGTTAAGAACGAATTAAAACTGGCTGGATTAAAAGAAACTAATGAAATCGATGCTGAATTTATAATAGTAAATACTTGTGTAGTTAAAGGCCCTACAATAAACAAAATAAAAAATTATATTTTTAATCTAAAAAACCCAAAATACAACATAATAATTATGGGCTGTATGCCTTCTGATAAAAAAACAATTATAGAGTTCAAAAAATATTCTATATTAACGCCTTATAACTTAGACGAAATTCTTAGTTTAATTTTTTATATAAAAGCTAATAAAAAATCAAAACATATTTTAAGTCCTAAAAAATTAGATAAAACCCAATTTTCTTTTGAAAATAAAGATTATGCTATAATTCAACCATTAATAGGTTGTTTAGGTAATTGTAATTATTGTAGAACTAAATTAGCAAAACCCTTATTTTATAGTTATCCTTTGGAAAATATTTTAAATAGAATTGATTATTATATAAAAAAAGGAGTAAAAGAAATTTGGATTAGTTCTGAAGATAATGCAGCATATGGGTTAGATATAGGTTTGAATTATATGATTTTATTAAATGCAATTGAAAATAAGTTTGCGGGCAAAGCTATGTTTAGATTTGGAATGGCAAATCCTTGGTTATTAAAAACTTATGCTAAAGAATTGGTAAATTTTATTAAAAATTCTAAAGCATTTTATAAATTTTTACATATACCTATACAAAGTGCATCTACAAATGTATTAAAAGCAATGAATAGACCTTATACTAATAAAGATTTACATGCTTTTTTTAAAATTTTAAGAAAATTAAATTACAAGGAATTGACTTTATCAACAGATATAATTTTAGGTTATTATAATGAAACAGAGTATGATTTTAAAAAAACTTTAAAATTTATTAATAAATATGATTTTTTAATAGTAAATATTTCTCAATTGTGGGTTTTGCCAAATACAGAAGTTGCAACACATAAACAATTACCTACAGAAATAAAAAAAGAAAGGAGTAGAATTTCAACAATGAATGTTGAAAACAAGTCAAAAAAATTGTTAACTAGTTTTTTGGGTAAAAAAGTAGAAGTTTATTTTAATAAAATAGATTCTGATAATAATTATTTAGGTAGAACGAGAAATTATATATCTGTAATTAGTAAATCGAAACAAGAATTAAATGTTTGGAAAGAAGTAAAAATAAATAGTGTTGAAAATTTTCATTTATTATGTTAAATAGTTAAAAAGAAAAATATATATATGTTATTGAAATATTATATTATAATATAATTATAGAGGTCTATTTATGAAAAATATTTTTGAATTAGGTGTTTTATTTTTAGGAGTAATGATTTTAGTAATAAGTTTAAATAATATTTATGCAGGTAATTCAGAAAATGTAGATGTAGGTGTAAATGTTTCAAATGCTTTACCACAAATATTAGATGTAAATATTTGTGAATCAGGCGTTTGTAGCAAATATTTAGGTAATATAACTCCAGGAGCAAGTAGCTTTTATTTACAAATAAATGCATACGATCCTAATGGTTATTCTGATATTAATTGGGCTGCAACTCAAATTCATATTTTTAAATCGGATTTTAGTTTAGATACTAATGAAGAATTTGATGGAAATATAGATTATAAAAAATTAACTTTAAATACTACTCCTTTACCTTTAGGCGAAGGTGATTCATATAATGGATTTATAGAAGAAGATGGTCAAGGTTGTGTTTCTAATCAAGATTTTACAGAAGAAATAAATTGTTATCTAGTTAATGAAGATGTTTTTACTGCAGGATTTGCAGTAGGTGGCGCAAATGTATATATTAAAATATTTGATATTAATGGAGAATCTGCAACTTATTTATTAAATTATTTGGCTGATACTAATGGTTTAAATATTATTCAAACATTAGATTTTTCATTAAGTGTTGATGATATGTATGGAATTGTTTATAGTGGTGCAACAGGAGATGAAAACGTTCCATTTTTCAATTACGAAACAGATTCAAATTATATTTCTATTGTAAATGAAAGTAATGTTAGTGTAGATTTAAATTTTTCTCACACTAATTTAGTAGACGATTCTAATGTTGATAATATAATTGATAAAAAATATATCCATGCAGATAATTCAAAAGATATAAATTTTGAATCAGGATCTGTTATTGGGGGTAGTTTAGATAGACAAGAAGGAATGAATTTAAGAACTGTATTGGACATTCCTGAAGGAACTCATTCTGGTAGTTATTCTGGAACTATGGGTATAGGTATATCTGCAAATTAGGTAATTTTATGAATAAATATTTTTCATTATTAATAGGATTAATAATTTTAAGTTCATGTGTTTCAGCATTAGCGTGTGTTGGTTTAGGTGGTGGAGGCTATACTGTATTGGCTGCAAAAGAACAACCCTCTTTTATAACCTATACTGTTTTTAACAATGATTCTGAAAATACTTGTGATGCTGGGAAATATTTTTTAGAATTATCTATAGATAATGAAGATATCCAAAAAGTATTTGATTATAAAATTTCTGATGAAGATTTTGTATTAAAAGATGGAGAATCAAAAAGAGTATTAATAACTATAATTCCTAAATTAAAATCAGGAGAATACACAGTTAGAGTTTCAGCATTAAGAAAAGGATTAATTAATGCAAAAGATGCTACAACTGTTATGCCTAAAACAGTTAGTTCTTTTAAATTAAATATTGTAGAAGATTCAAATTTAGTTTTTCAAGAATTACCTCAATGGTATTTATATAAAAAAGAACAACAAAAAAATTTAATAATTAAAATTATTTTGTATTCTGTAATAGGAATTATTATATTGGCTTTAATTATTTATTTAGCTTTACGTTTTAAATCAAAATTTTTTAATGGCTTTAAATATAAGTGATATTTCTGAATAAAAAAATTTTAGTTTTATTTTGTTTTTTTTGTTTATTATCTAATTTAGGGTTTTCCGAAAAAACAATTAATGTGGGTTTAATAATTTCTAATGAACCTCCTTCCAAACCAAATATTGTGAACATAAACGATCTTTATGGCATTAATAATATTACTTTAAGTTGGTCTAGTTATGATTATGAAAACGACGATATTAAATATTTTTTACAAATGGGTTCTTTAAAAGATTTAAATGATATTTTAGATATAAATTTAGACTCAAATTATTATAATTTAACTTTAAATATAGGTAAAGAATATTTTTATAAAATAAAAGCTTGCGACAATTATTATGGAGATTATAACAATTGTAGTGTTTGGGCTTATGATTCATTTTATTTGTTAAGTATTATTATTAATCCTCCGTCAAGTAGAGGTGGAGGTAATAATAAAATTATAACTAATGTATCTATTTTTGGTTGTAAAGATTTAAATGGTTTTGAATGCAATGCTAATGAAGTATGTTATGATAGCACAATAAATACTTATGATTCGCAAAATTGTTGCTTTTCAAAATGTATTAATAAAGAATTAATTGGTAAATTATATGATTTAAATTATAATTTTCAAGATTTAAATTTAAATTCTAATTTGAATATAACTATTCCTATCTATTCCAATGAAAAAATAGATTTTATTAATAAAAGAATATTAACTGATTACGAGATAGAATATAAATTAATGTTAAAAAGGTATGGTATTTATGGTTTAAAAAATAATTATAAATATAGAAATTATGTATTTGTATCTATTACTAATATTTCTAATTTTAATTTTCAAGATGTAGATTTAATAATAAATATACCTGAAGAATATTTATTAAATTCTGAAAATATTTCTAGTAATAATTTGTTTTCTTTTTTAGACAATAAAAATTTAAAATATATTTTAGGGGATGTAGATACAAAACAAACAAAAACAGTAAATTATTATTTTGATTCAGACCTAAATGATTCTTTTATTTATGATGTTTTTTTAAAAATGAAACCTCCTATAGCATTAACAAAAATGGATAAAGAAGATTTATGTTTAGGTGTTAAATGTAATGATTTAAATCCTTGCACCACTGATTTTTGTATGGAGGGTTTATGTTATTTTAGTAATTTGCCTTCTAATTATGAATGTGAAAATGGTTTTTGTAGTGAAGGTAAATGTATTCCTCAAATAGAAGAATCTAAACAATCAAGTCCAAAGTATTTAAAATACATTTTATGGGGTTTATTATTTATATTTATATTTGTAATTATTATACTATTATTTTTTAGATTATTTAAAAGAAAAAAGGAAGAACATAAATGGTATTTATTAAATAATATTAGAATTTTTAAGTGATATTATGAAGTATATTTGTCTATTATTTTTATTTTTATTTTTATTTTTATTTTTGGGTTTTGTTTATTCTGGAACAATTGTAAATACTACAAAAGAGGATTTTGATTTAGGTGAATATGACAATACAATTTCTACTTCTGATGGTAATGTTTTATTAGATTCGTCAAGTAATGTTTATTATAATACTGGAGAATATTTATCACAAATCTTTAATTTAAACGAATCATCTAATTTAGTAAATTTAATTTTTTCTACTCCTGTTTTTTATAAACAAGATTTACCTAATGATGGAGATGTAGTAAAAGACATAAACATGAATGGAAATGTTTTTTTAATGCATGTTGATGATGACGCATTAATAAAAAATGAATCTGAATTATATGGTTTAGGCCTACGTGGTGATATAACATCAACAACAGGTAAATTTGGCGATGCTTTAATTTTTGATGGTAGCAATGATATCGCTTTTACTGATTACCTTATTCCTACAAATGAATATACTTTTTCATTATGGGTAAAAACAACAACAAATAATAGAACAATATTTTCTTTTGCAAATGACACCCCTACTGGTAGTACATATGATAGAAGGTTAGGAATTGACGGTTCTAATAAGCTAGTATATTATATTTATCCAAATTCATCAGTATCTTTAATAGGTGCTGCTACAACAATTACTAATAATAATTGGCATCATATTGTAATTATATCTAAATTAAATAGTTCCACATCAAAATATGATCTTAATGTTTATTTGGATGGTGTTTTAGATTCTAATAAAACAGAGGTAAATTTTGGTGGTTATAATTCTTATACAAATCCTAGACTAAATATAGGTTATCAAGCAACTTATTTTTTAGGAGCTATAGATGATTTTGCATATTATAATAGAGCATTAACTATTGATGAAATTTCTTATTTATATAATTCAGGAACAGGAAACGAATTTTTAACTGATAATAGTTTAGTTGTTGGTTGGCATTTTAATGAAACTATTAACTCTATGACTTTACAAGATACATCTCCTACTCCAAAAACTTTTGTGTATCCTAGTGCTGCAAATAATTATACAGGAATATCTTATGAAGTTATAAATAATAGTTTATTTTCTCAAAATGTCACCAATTCTACTGATTATTTTATTAAAACATCACAATTTTATCCTCCTGCCGGAGCTATGAGTATAAGCTTTTGGTTTAAAAGCATTTTAGATAGGAAAAGTTTTTTAGGTTGGGTAGGGGGTTCTCCAAATAATAGTGTTTTTATTGAAGGTGGCTACATAAAATGGTATTATTCCAATGCATCTACTTATTTTGCTACAACTAAAACAGTTAATGATGGGAAATGGCATCATGTAGTATTTACTAGAAATAGCAGTAATTCTAGAAAAGTTTATTTAGATGGTGTTTTAAATAACAGTTCTACAACTTCTTTTACTATTAATAATGATTTTACTACTGCGGTAATATTATATTTATTTCATAGTGCGGTATATTATGGAGGGTCTGGTTCTTTAGATGAATTGGCTATTTGGGATAGAGAAATTAGTAGTGACGAAGCATTAAATATATATAAAAGAGGAATTAGTGATTTAAAAGTTCAAATTAGAGCTTGTGATGATTCTAGTTGTTCTTCTGATGAAGATTTTGAAGGTTCATCCGGTGAAAATTCTTATTTTAATTTGAGTGATAATAATTATGATTTATCTAGTTTTACGAATTTACAATATTTACAATATAAAGTATTTTTTGAAACTTTAGATTTGGATGCATTAAAAAATATTTCTCCTCAATTTTTAGATGTAAATATTAATTATGTAAGTAATGTACCTCAAAATGAAAAACCAGAAATATTAGATATGAATATATGTAAAGAAAATTGTAAAAAAACGCAAATGATAGTTCCTGGAATTGATTCTTTTGTTTTGCAAATTGAGATTAATGATCCTAATGGTAATTCAGATATAAATTGGGAATCTGCGACATTACAAATTTATACTGCTAGTGATAATAATGAAGATTCAGATGATTGGGATCATATTACTTTGAACGAATTTACATCTTCAGAAACAGAGGGCTGTGAAATAATTTCTGATATTAATTGTATTTTAATAAATGCTAATGATTTGTCTACAAAGTTTTTGAAAGGTGGTGCAGATATTTATTTTAAAATTTCAGATTATTCTGGAGAATCTGTAACTTATGAATTAAATTATTTTAAAGATGAAAACAATTTGGATATAAATGGTTTAAATATACAAAATACAACTAGTATAAGCATAGATGTTAGTCAAGGTTATTTTTCAGGAGACCCTGGTGAAGAAAATATTCCTATAATTACAGATAAAGAAACAAATTATATAGTAGTAGTTAACAATAGTAATAGTGATGTTAATTTATTTTTTTTAATTAATGATTTTATAGGTATAAGCGATTTTCCAATAACTGGTTTTGAATGGAATAATTCAAATTTAGCTGTAGGCAATAATTTTGAAAATGAAAGAAACATATTAATTGAAAATTGGAATAGGGGTGCATATCCTGATTCTAATTCTCAAAATATTTATTTATGGTTAGATATGCCTCCAGTTTCTTCTGGGGAATACACTGGTAGTTTTTCTTTTGAAATTGAAAATTAGTTTATAAATTCTTTTACTTTATTTTAATATGAATTATATAGGAACTGTTTTAACATATCAAAATACCCCTTCTATTGAAAAAATATATTTTAAATTAGAAAAAGAAGAAGTGAGAGTGGGTCAATTTATAACAATTAAACATAAAGATTTGAAAATATTTGGAACTATTGTAGAAATATTTAGAGAAAATCCTTTTTTTGAACAAGTTACTTCTAATTACGATGATTTATTATCTAAATTTCCTACAGATCAATGGCACAACACAATTATAGAAGTTAAATTGTTAGGTCAAATTTTAAATAATAAATGTGATAGAATACATAACCCTCCATTTTCGGGTTCAAAAGTTTATTTTGCAAAAGCAGAAGAAATAAAATTGTTCTTGGGATTAAATAATGATGGGCTTTATTTAGGTAATATTGAAGGGCAAGAAAATATAGATATTAAAATAAATATGTCTAAATTAATTCAAAAACATTTGGCAATATTGGCTATGTCTGGGGCTGGTAAATCTTATACTGTTTCAGTATTGTTAGAGGAATTATTAGATATTCCTAAAAATAAAGGTCCTGTGGGTATTATTTTATTTGATATTCATGGAGAATATAAAAGTTTTGCAGAAGTTTCTGATAAAGATCATAAAAGTTATCATAACCTTACAAAGTATTTTGATGCCGCAAATATGAAATTTGGGGTGCATTCTTTAGATTCTTTGTTGTTTAAATTTATTGGTAATTTAAGTGAAGTACAACAAAGAGAATTAAATTTAGTAATTAAAGAGTTTAAAAGTGGAGACGATTTTAAAGTATTTGATTTTAAAGATTTGATAAAATTTATAGATGAAAAAGAAATTAAAAAAAATGTAAAAGATCCTTTATTGGACACACTTTGTCAAATTGAAGAAACAAAGTTATTTGCAAAAACAAGTACATTTAATATTTTAAATTTAGTAGAACCAGGAAAACTTACAATAGTTGATTTATCAAATGTTTTAAATATGAGTCATAAGCAAATGATTGTAGCTTATATTTCTAACAAATTATTTGATTTGAGAAGATTAAATAAAATAAGTCCTTTTTTAATTGTTTTAGAAGAGGCACATAATTTTATTCCTCAAACAGGTTCTAGTGAATATATGAAAGCTAGGCCTATATTTGAAACAATAGCTAGAGAAGGTAGAAAATTTGGAGCTTCACTATGTTTGGTATCTCAAAGACCTGTTAATTTATATACTTCTGTTTTAAGTCAATGTAATACTCATTTGTTATTAAGAATAATTAATCCTAATGATTTAAAACACATTTTAGAATCTTCAGAAGGTTTAGATAATAATAATATAAAATTAATTACAGGTTTGAATGTAGGAGAGGCATTAATGGTGGGTTCTGCTGTAAAATACCCTGTTTTTTTTAAAGTGAGGCCTAAAAAATCAGCAGATAATAAATATGAAAAAGATTTAGAAACTATGTCTTTAGAATTTATTGAAAAACAAGAAAATAATGACAAAGATTTAGATTTGTACATGTGATGTTATGAAAATATTAATTACAGGAATTCCAGGTGTTGGAAAGACAACAATTGCTAAAAATTTATCTAAACATTTGAAATTAAAATATTTTTGTGATAAACAATTTATAAATAAAAACAATTCTATTAAAAGTAAAGAATATGGTTTAGAAATAAAAACAGTTGATTTAGAAAATTTTTGTAAAGATTTTAATAAGTTTAAAAAAGGTAAAGATTTTATTATAGAAGGGTTATTATTGCCTTATTGTTTATCGGGGTTAAAAATTAATTTTGACTATATTTTTATTTTAAATTTAAATAATAAGGAGTTAATTAAGAGATTAAAAAAAAGAAAATACCCTTTATTAAAAATTGAAGACAATCTATTTATTCAAGATAATGATTTAATATTAAAAGAAATTGCAAATCAAATAAAAGCATTAAATCCTAAGCAAAAGCCTATAATTATAAATATAGATTTAAAAGGTAATCTAAAAGAAGATAAAATTCCTATTTATTGGTTTTTTGACGCTCTAAATCCTAAAAAATAGCAAAGAATATATATATTTAATTATGATATTTATTATAATAGAAATGCTTTAGAGTGATATTTGTGCGTAGATTTATATTTTTATTATTATCTTTATTTGTTTTTTCAGGTATTTCCGCATTAGAATTCCCTGGTTTGATTTACAATTTTGATGAATTAGGCGTACCTTTAGAATTTAATCAGGGTCTTTGTTATAACTTTGTAGATTTAAATTATGATGCTATAAATGATTATGAGGGTATTTTAGGTTTAATTTTACATTTTAAAACAATATCAAAAGATAGTGCTATTTATTTTAAAGATGGAAATGAAATAATAACTTACAACAATATTTTTGGGTCTAATATTAGTACAAAATATTTTGTAGAGGATTCTCAAGAAAAATATTTATATGTAGATTTGGAATCAGTTAGGGATTTAGAATATTTGACAATGTGTAGTGTATCTCAAAATAAAATTTACTTTTTAGGAGATTCACAAATAGGTAGTTATAAAATACCTTATTTTGGATCTAACTTTAAAAAAGAATTTGTGAATAAATCTTATAAATTAAATGAAAAAACACCTGTTAAAATTACTCTGAAAAATACAGGTTATGATACTGCCAAAGTTTTTGTTTTTTATGATAATGAATTATTTAAGGATTGGTTTAAATTAAAAAATGGAACTCCTTCTTTAAATGAAAATATTTTGCCAAATGTAGAGAGATCTATAACATATAATGTAGTACCATTAACTGATAAAATGTTTACTGTATCTCCTGCTGTTTTACATTATAATTATAATGGTTATAATTTTGAAATTTATTCTAATTCATTAATTTCAAATGCTCGTTTATATTTAGATGAAATATTTGTAGATTTATCAGTAAGCAAAGAAAGTTTTGATATTAATGAAGCAGGTTTAATAGATTTAGATATTATTAATGATAGTAATAATTCTAAAATGGTAAGAATGGAAATTAAAGGATTATCTAATTTTGGGTTAAATGAATATCAAGATTTAAATTTAGGTCCTTTCGAAGAAAAGAGAATTCAATATACTATTACTAGTAATGAAAGCAAAATTGTTAATTTAGATGTTTATTTACATGCTAATGATTCAAATAAAGAATATGCTTATAAAACAATTTATTTTGGAAAAAATATTCAAAACTATAATATAATTTATGTTATTTTTGCAATAGTATTAATTTTAGGAATTATAGTTTATTATAGATATGGATTAAAATAAAAAATTAAATTTTTTCACAAATTATTGCCTGTAATTTTTCATAATATTTACAATTTTTAAATCCAACTTGTTTTAATCGTTTTATAATTTCTAAATCAAATCTTCTATTTTTATTTTTGCCAATTGTGCCTATATAATGAAATAATTTGCCATTATTATTTAAAGTTCTATAAAATTCTTTATATAAATTTAAAGAATATAATTCTCCAGCTATACTAAATGTTGGGGGATCATGCATTATTATATTTATTTCTTTATCTTTAAATTTTAATATTTGATTTAAACAACTATCTTTTATTATATTAATTTTTTTATTATTAAAAAAATCATTACTATAAGGATTTAATTTACCCAATTCTAATATTTCCTTTCTTAATTCTGTAGAAATTACTTTTTTTGCAAATTTGGCTTCCTCTATTGCCAAATATCCTAAACCTGAACAAGTGTCATAAACTAAGTCTTGACTATTTATTTTAATTGTATTTAAAACTAATTTAGCATAATCTAAAGGAGTATCAAAGTCTTTTATTAAGTGCATTCTTATACCATTTATTTCTAATATGGGTATTCCATTGTAAGGTTTTAATGTATAATAATTATCTGTAAACATTCCTAGTTTTTCTAATTTGTCTTTTTTTTTAATATAATATTTATTATCTTTTTCAATAAGCATAAATATAAATAGAACTATTGTTTATTTAATATTATTTGAGTGAGATTATGGTCAATAAGTTAATTGTTTGGGATGAATTAAAGTCTGAAAAATATTTGGAAAAACACTTAAATGTGGTAAAATCTTATGTTTATTCTGTGGATGAATTTAATAAATTAAATAAACTAAATCTTAACTATCCTTTATTTATAAAAATTATTTCGGATAATGCAATACACAAAGTAAAAGCAAAAGCTATAAATGAAATATTAAACGAACAAAAATTTTTAAAGGAAAAAATAAATATTGTAAAAAGAGCAAAAGAGTTAAATGCAAAAAAAATAATTATTCAAGAAAAAATATACGGTAATGAATTAATTATTGGTGTAAAAGAAGATTTAAAATTTGGTAAAATTTTGATGATAGGTATAGGTGGAAAACATGCAGAACAAATAAAAGATGTATCTATAAGAGCATTACCTATTAAAAAACAAGATTTAACATTAATGATTTCTAATTTAAAAAGTAAAGTAATAACTTTAGATATAGATATTGATAACTTATGGTTATTTATATCAAAATTATTAAAATTTTTGAAAACAAAAGAAGGTAAAAATATAAAATTTATGGATTTAAATCCAGTTATTTTAGATTATAATTCTAAAAAGCCAATAATTGTTGATGCTAGAATATATGTCTAATAATCGATATTAGGAAAAACTCGCACTATATTTTCCTTATCTATGTATATTGTTTTTTCATGTTGTGAAATTAAAGCTTTAGGATCTCTTTCAATTAATACTGGATAATCTGTTAATATTTTTGCATTTAATAAATTTTGAATTGCCATTCTTTTTTTTAAAGGCAAAACGTTTTTTCCAAACCACCTTTCTGAAAAAGGTAAACCATTAAAATTTTTGATTTCTGGAATTATACTTACATCTCTATGATTGCCTTCATTATAATTATAAATACTACAAAAATTGCCTTCTTTTATTAATCCTGTACCGTTTGTTGCAAAAGGCTCTATTGCAAATATTCCTGTACCTATTTTATTTTTATTATCTGTTTTATAATTATAAAATGATTTTCCTGAATGTAAATCATATTGGTTCATACTGTGCCCTGTTAAATTATATATTGGTTTAAAACCAAATTTTTTAATTTCGTTTTCTATTATTTCACCTAAAATATCAAATTTAGAATTTTCTTTTTCTTCTTTTATATATTTTATTGCAGATTCTAAGGCTATTTTAGATGCGTTTTTCAATTCCAAATTTTTATTACTTAAATCAATAGTGTACGCGGCATCTACTATATACCCATTGCTATGACATCCAAAATCAATTTTTACAATTTCATCGTTATATATTCTTGTATCATTACTAGTAGGAGAGTAATGTGCTGCTTCGTTGTTAAAAGAAATATTTACTGGAAATGCAACTTCACATTTTTTTTTAATTTCTTCTTCTATTTTATTAGCTGTATCTAAAATTAGATTTCCTTTTTTAATAGTTTCATCTGCAATTTTTTTTCCAGACAACCATGCTTTTTCTGCTTTTTCTAAATATTGTAATATTTCATCCATATTTATCATTTATTAAAATAATTTTTTTTGTGTAGGTTTATTCATTAATTGGTCTTCAGATATATTAAATACAATGAATATATTTTTAACTGCTGGTATTATTTGGTTTTGAATATAATATTCTGAATCATAGTCTCCTTGTTTAACATATTCTACTAATTCAGATTTATCAGATATGGTTTTTCCATTATTTGTTATAATATATCCTACAATAAATTCATTTATTTCTTTGCCTTTTGCAATAGCTTTTTTAACTGCTGAAACTGCTGGGCCAATAGAACTATATGTATCTAAATCTTTTCTTATTTGGGTATAAATTATAAATTGATCATTTGAAATTTTATGTTCAAAAGTATCTTTAATTATTTTTTGAACATATTTTTTTGCATCTTCAATTGCATTATCCTTTAATATTAATTCTAATACTTTTTTTTGTGTGTTTTTTGCAAGTAAAGACCAATCATGTCTTACATATTCAAAACCCACAATTTTCATATTGTTATTTTCATCAATTAGGGCATATTTTTTTTTAGCTGGGTCGTCAGAAGATTTTTTTTGAATAAATAAACCTTGTGAATAAAATCCATCTAAAGATAATTCCATTATTCCTGGTAATTGAGTATTAATATGTTCTAAAAAATCAAAAATTTCTTTTTTATCTTTAGTATACTGTAAAAAACAAGAATCTGTATCCCCGTAAATTACTTTTAAACCTTTTTTTTCAGCTTCTTTAATTACTTCCAAAGTATGTACTCTGCTTGTTGATGCTACGCTTTGACCACAATCAAAATTGTACCATCTAGCTCTAGGATAACCCATATATCCATAAGTACTGTTTAATATTGTTTTAAAAGACCATTGATGAGCAAATAATGTTTTGTATTCTAAAGAATCTTTAGGATAATTTTTCATATCGTGTTTTGCTTTTATTCTTTGATTAAAAACTTGATTTAACATTTTTGGCAATGTAGCCTCAATATCTTTTGAAAATATATTTTTATTGTCATCAATAAATATATTTTTTGTTTTTTCATTAATTGTTTCTGGACTAATATTATATGTTATTATAACACTAGGATATAATGATTGAAAATCTAAAACAGCTATATTTTTATGTAATCCTAAAATTGGTTCTTTAACATATGCTCCTAAAAATCTTTTTTCATTTCTAACATCTATAATATTTCCTGATGGCATTGAAGGAATTATTTTTTTTTCTTGAATTGCTTTATGCATAAGTAATGATTCAACTATAGCACTGGAACTTGTTCGGGTTATTTCTTGTAAAGGTTTTCCAGTTAGTTGGGTTAATGCTATAAATTGATCTAAAAAATTCTCTCCTATTTCATAACATGCTATAGAATCTACTAAATTATATTCTACAAATTTTTCATATAATTTAATATTTTTATAATATTTTTCCATTTCATTATAAGGTAAATCTATTTTGTGTTTTCCAAATAAGTAATTGTATACCGAATCTAAATTTAATTTAAATAAATCTAAGGATCCTTTCATAGATAAGCTTTTAACAACTTTATATACATCAATATGTTGATAATTTTTTAAATTAAATTCTAAATTGTTGCCTCTAGATATAACCGGATTAAAAGTATTATTAAATTCAGATTCTAAATCATTTTTCTTACATCTTTCTTTAATAAATGGAAAATCATAAACATCTCCATTATAACTATAAATTAAATCAGGATCAAATTTTTTTATTGTTTGTAAAAATTCTAATAATAACTCTTTTTCACTTTGAACTTGCGTATAATATTCTAAATCACTTTTTAATGAGTTATAACCTATAACCTTTTTTAGTTCTGGATTTTTGCTGTAAAGTGAAATTAAAACTATTGCTTCTTTTTTTGGGTCTATACTTTTGCCTAAAGTTTCAATATCAAAAGCTATTTTTTTTAAATCTAGTCCAAAACTATTTAATTCTTGAAATTGAAAATCTTCAGAAATATTATAATATTTTAAACAATATATATTTTTATCAATAATATAACGAAAGTCAAAAGGAATATCATATTCAAATTTACCAATATAAAATAATTCTTCTTTTATTCTATTTCTCGCATCTAACAAATGAGATATTTTTTCAAAATATATTTTGTATATTTTAATTTTTTTTAATTCTTCAATGTTTAATGCTTTTTCCTTAAAATGTGCAAATTTGCTTATTTGTAATAAATCTTTATTTACTTTTTCTAAATTAATTATTTTATAATTTTCTAAATCATTTATTTTTAAATCTATATTTGACAATAAGTAAAAATAAGGTTTAAAAGAGTGATCTTCTAAAACTTTTTTACCATCTTTAGTTTTAACACATAATTTAATATAAGATTCTTCTTCATTGTTTACACTATAAACATATAACAATAATCCTTTTATCATATTCTCACTTATTATCATAATTCCAAATATTGTCCCCAATATAGTGTAAAGTTTTTATTGTTTTCCCCTTTTTTAAGGATTTCATAGTGTTTGAATCAAACAAAGTTATCCCTAAAGCTAAATTTTTTTTATGGGTTTCATCTTTAATTAAAATTAATTCATTTTCTTTAAAATCAGAAATATATTTAATTCCTGGAGCCATAATATCTGCTCCTTTTGTAACAAAAGATATTGCTCCAGTATCTATTAATATGTATGGTAAATTCAAATTTGTATTTATTATTAGTTTAAGATTAGGTACAAAAAAATCATTATATAAACAACCAATTATTTCTTTATTTAGTCTAATTAAATCGAGACTTTTTTCATTTTCAATAATTTCTAAGTTTTTACTTAAGTCTAGATTTAAATTATATTTTGAAATTTTATCTATAATTTCCTTGCTTTCTTTTTTATTTAATTGTTTAATTTTCATAATAAAATATAGTCTAAAAGTATATAAATGGACTATATCTTAAGTTTATATTTAAAAGGAGATACTATTATATAATATATATTATAAAATATATATATAGGGATGATATGGTAACTAAAAAGAAAGTAAATGATGTTGAAAAAAATATTGAAAAAGTAGAAGATTTGTCTTTAGATTATGATTTTTTATTAAATAGAGCTAAAGAACAATTAGATAAAATTAATGTTGTTCAAGAAAGATTTACAATACCTGAAATTGATAGCCAAATACAAGGTAAAAAAACATTATTAAGAAATGCTGGTTTAATTTCTAAAGAAATAAAAAGAGATATCCAACATATTTTAAAATATTTTGTTAAAGAAACTGGTTTACCAGCTACAACAGATAATTCAAAAATAATTTTAAATGGTGTTGTTAATACTTTTAAGGTTTCTCAAATATACAAAAAATATATTTCTGAATTTTTAATATGTAAACAATGTGGTAAACCAGAAACAAGAATAATTTCTGAAAAAGGAATTGTTGTAATGAAATGTGATGCGTGTGGAGCTATAACTCCAATAAGAAAAATTTGAGGTGGTATATATTTATAAAAGAACTGATTCACAAGAATTCAAGTTAAGATTGCCTAATAGAGCAGAAGGAGAAGAATTTGCATTAGTAACTATATTAACTGGTGCAGAATACATAAAAGTTTTATGTGAAGATGGAACTGAAAAAGCAGCAAGAATTACAGGAAAGTTGAGATATAAAGTTTTTATTAAAGAAAACGATATAATAATAGTTAGAAAAAGAGAATATGATGAAGGCAAAGTAGATGTTATTTGGAGATATTTACCTTTACAAGTTGCAAAATTAAAAAATATGGGTCAATTAGATAAATTTCCTATTTAGTGATATTATGAAAAGATTTATTTCTAATTTAATTTTTTTGGCATTAGATTCAAAAATAGATAAATCTTTAATTGATAAAACTACTATGGAATCTAGATTAAAAGAATTTGATTTTGCATCATCTATTTTAATAGTAAATAAAAATATAGACAAAGATAAATTTATTACTAATTTAAAAGAATACGATTTATTTGAAAAAGTAGAAATTATAAACAATTTTGTAAACATTTCTTTAAATAAAATTTATTTTTTAAATAATTCTTTTGAAGTTGTTAAAGAAGATAAAAAAATAATGATTGAGTTTTCATCCCCCAATTCTAATAAACCTTTACATTTAGGACATATAAGAAATACTCTGTTGGGTAATTCTTTATCTAATTTATTGGCAAAAAAATATAATATAATAAAAGCAAATTTAGTTAATGATAGAGGAATACATATTTGTAAATCTATGATTGGTTATTTAAAATTATCACAATTTAAAACTCCTGAAGAAGCAAAAATGAAATCTGATTTCTTTGTAGGATATTGTTATGTTTTGTTTGCTCAAAAAGAAAAAGATGATCCTTCTTTAATTAAAGATGCTGAGGATATGTTAAAAAAATGGGAATCAGGGGATAAAGAAATTTTAAATTTATGGCATAAATTAAGAAATTGGTCTTTAGAAGGAATGAAAGAAACATATTCTAAATTAGGGGTTAATTTTGATGTTTGGTTTTATGAATCTGATATTTATAATAAAGGTAAAGAAATTATTTTAGATGCTTATAAAAATGGAAAAGTTAAATTAGAAGATTTGGGTTATGTTGTAAGGTTTGGAGATAAAGCTGAGGGTTATAAAGTAGTATTACGAAAAGATGAAACATCTATTTATATTACCCAAGATATTTATTTGGCTAAATTAAAGTTTGATGAATATAATTTAGATAAAAGTATATATGTAGTAGGTTCAGAACAAAAAGATTATTTTAGTAAATTAAAAAAAGTTTTAATAGAATTAGGTTATGAAAGATATTCTAATGATTTGGAACATTATTGTTATGGTATGATTTATTTACCAGATGGTAAAATGAAAAGTCGTGAAGGTAATGTAGTTGATGCTGATAATTTAATTGACGATTTAAGAACAAAAGCAAAAACTATTTTATTAGAAAAAAATAAAGATTCTAATTTAAGCATAGAGGATGAAAGTAAAATTATTGCCGATGCTGCATTAAAATATTTTATTTTAAAGTATGATTCAAAAAAAGACTTTACTTTTGATGTTCATTCTTCATTATCTTTTGAAGGTAATTCTGGGCCTTATTTATTATATACATATGCGAGAATTAATTCTTTATTAAATAATATAAAGTCCTATTTAGAATCTGCAAAACAAAGAGATCCTAATTTATTTGATAAAAAAAATAATATTAAAAGTGATGATTTATTTGTATTAAATGAATTTGAAGAGTTTGTAATTAATCCTAATTCTGTTATTAAATATATTCCATCTGATTTGGAAAAGGAATTATCTGCAATAATGATTAAATATAATGATAAGTTAGATGAAGCTATTGAAAAAAAAGAAGTTCATTTAATTTTAACATATATTACTGATTTAGCAAATAATTTTAATAGCTTATATGCTAATTTAAAAATTATAGATGAATCTAACAATAATTTATTAAATGATTTAGAAGTAAGATATCCTTTTTATAATAAATTAAAATTAATTTTTGAAGACATTTTTAATATATTAGGTATAACTAAATTAGATAAAATGTAATCATAATTTAATAAATAAATTTAATATACTTAATAACAATAAAATTATACTCAAAACAATTCCAAATTTGGATATTTTATTATTTGCTTTTTTTATTTGCAATACACTTAAAATTATACTTAATATTCCAAAACTTATGATCAAATATTTGTTAAAAGTAATTTGAGTTATTTTACTTAATATGTCCATTATAATATAAGCTATAAAAACTAAAGGAATTATAACTCCTATTATGCCAAAATTGTTAGTTATTGGTTTCTCATTTCTATAGGAATATATTTTTTCATAATTAGGTAATTCAGGTGTTTTTAATCTATCTTCTATTTCTTTTATTGGATTTTTATCATTAAACATCAAATCACAAATATACTATTATATAAAAGTTTATATATCTTTTTATTTTATGTTAATTTCTGTAGCACTATCTAAATCTTTATTTCTTTCAACATAAATTATATTTTTTGCATTGTTTTCTAGATTTATGTCGTGAGTAATTACAAATATTTGTTCTACAAATTTAGGCAAATATTGTGAAAACAAATCTGATAAAAAAGATATACTTTTTTTATCTAAGTTGTGGGTTGGTTCATCTAAAACTAATAGATTTAATTTATTTTGCATTACTAAAGACATAGCTATTCTTAATGTTAATGCTATTGCACTTCTTTCGCCTCCAGAAATAAATTCATCTAATTCTCTTTTATAATTATTATCAAATTCTAATTCAATCTTATAATCTCCATTAGAAATATTAAAAGAGATTTTATTAAAATCTTTATATGGATATATGTTTTGCCATAGCTCCATAAAAACAGCGTTTACACTTTTTACTACTAATTCTCTAACTTGTTCTTGTGTTTTTTTTGCAACATTAGAAAATATTATTAAATCTTCAACGTATTTTTTTATGATGTTAATTTGTTTTTCAGTTTTATTTTTATTTAAATATATTTGATTATATTGTTCTAGCTTAAATAATTCTTCTTTGTGTTGTTTTTCTTTTTCCAAAATAATTTCTTTTTTATATTTTGTTTCTGTTATAATTTTTTGTAATTCACTTTTAATTACTGCAAATTCTTCAGGATTATATTCAATTTTAGATAATTTTTCATTATTTATTATCAATTCATTTTTTATTTTTTCTAAATCTTTTTGTTTGTTTTCATAATCATTTATTATTCTCAATTTATTTTCATAATTTTTAACACTGATATCTATATCTTTTAGTTCGTTTTGTATTTTTTCTAAATTTTCTTTAAAGTTTATTTCTAGTTTAATATTATTTTCTATTTCTGTTTTAAATTTATCTAAATCATTTATTTCTAATTTTGTTTTTTCATATATTTCTATATTTCTATTATAAAACTCTCTTAATTTATTTTTAGTATCATATGTTTTTTTTAATATTGTATAATTTTCTTTTTCTTTAATTATGTCTATTTCTAATTGTTCTTTATTGGTTTTCTTTTTTATAAGAACTTCATTTTTATGATTTAAATTCAATTCTTGATTACATAATGGGCAATTTGCATCACTTTTTTCTAATATTTTTAAATCATTTTCCAAAGATTTAATTAATGTTTCATTTTTAGTAATAATTGTTCGCGAGTTTTCAATTTCTAAAACTAATTTATTAACTATATCGTTGATATCTTTTGGAATTTCTTTTAATAATTCATCCATTGTTTTAAAATCATTTTTTTTATTGTTTAATTCATTTAATTTATTTTGTAAAAACATACTTTTACTTTTTAAATTATTATAATCTTGTTCTATTTTTAATTTATTTTTTGTATTTTCTTCTTTTATTTTTTTTAAATTATTATAATCTTGTTCTATTTTTAATTTGTTTTCTTTTACTTCAAAGGTTTTTAATTCATTTTCTAAATAATTTTGTTTTCCTTTTAAATTGTTTATAGAATTGTTTAATAATTCAAATTCTTGTTTTTCTTTATTGATTTTTATTTCTAATTCTTTTTTTATTTCTAATTCTTTTTCTGTTTTTTCTAAATGTGTTTTTATAGTTTTTATTTCTTCATTAATTGTTTTAATTTTTATTTCAATATTGTCTTTATTGTAATTTTCTAATAATTTAGAATATTCATTTATTTTAATTTTTAAATCATCATATTTTATTTTTAGTCTGTTGCTTATTTGTCGCGCATTAACACTAATAGTATCATAAAAAGAAATGTCAAATAAATTATCAAATAAAATTTTTCTTTCATTTGCAGGTAATTTCAAAAAATAATCTATTGCATTTTGTTCAGCATAATTTGCTTTCATAAACAAATCTATATTTATTTTTAAGATGTTTTCAATTTCATCATTTACATCAGAAGGTTTTGGGCCCCTTATCAAATTATTATTTTTATATAATTTGGCTTGGCTACTTTTATTTAAAAATATATTTCTTTCTATTTTGTATAAATCATTATCGACATTGAATTCTAAAATTACTGTTGCTTCATTTTGTTGTAATGGTTTGCTCATTATTATATCTTTTACAGGAATTTTTTTTGATTTAATGTTTGGGGTTGTACCAAATAATGCAAAAACTATTGCATCAAATATGCTTGTTTTCCCAGAACCAATATTTCCTACAATTACATTATAACCCGAGTTAAATAATATTTCACTTTGTTTATGACTCTTCCAGTTTATTAAAATTAGTTTATTTAGCATATATTATAAATATTAAAAGTGTTTTTAAATATTAATATTTAATATGCCAAAAGCATATGCTGCTGCTTGATTTGCTCTTAAAGGTTCTGAACTTTTAGGTCCTAAATATATAGTTATATTACAATTATCTAAAGTTTCTTTTAATAACCCTCTATTTTCATTTCCAAATAATAACATTATTTTATTATTGTTTATTTTCAATAATGTTTTTTCATTATTTTGTCCCCACAAACTAAAGCCTATTAAATAATAATCTTTTATTTCATTTAAATTTTTAATAATTTTGTATTTGATTTTATTTGATTTAAATAATTTTTTTGCAGATGTTATTTCTTTATCAATATTGTTTTCATTTTTGAAAAAAACATCGCAATTTAAAGCAACACCTAATCTTAAAAAATCAGCAATTTCTTGAACATTATTTGAATTTTCCAATAATATACTAATATTTTTATTTTCTTTTATTTCTGAGATTATTCTTCCAATTCTACAATATGTTTTATTTAACCTAAATTTAGATTCTAAATATAATATTATACCTTTATTATCAAAATTATTTTTTCTTAAAAATCTATCCTCTATTGCTTTTTTGTGAAAATTTAAATCCTTTTTTATTTTTGTATTTATTTGTTTTATTTTGTATTTACTGATTTTATCTATTATGTTAGAAATGGTATCTACTTCAAATTCATCATATAATTCTATTATTTGTGAAATACCATTAAAAAAATTAGGTTTTGAATAAAATAAAATATTTTTGTAATTCCAATCATCTATTTTATATTTTATGTTTTTTTGTTTTAATTGTTTTAAAATATTTTGAAATTCTTCGTTGGAAATATTTCTATTAATAGTTACTAAAAACATTTTATCATCTAATATATGTCGGTTTAATGTCTTCTATGATTTCATTTGTGGTTGCTTTTTTTAATTCTTCTACAACTTTTTTAAAAGCTTTAGATATTTTTTTTGCTTCGTTTTCTAAATCTTTTAAATTTATTTTAAATTTAAACTGTTTTTGTAATATTAATATTATTTCTTTTGCACTTTCAAAATCTCCATATATTTTTGAAGATGTTTCTCCTAATAAGCAAATTGAAGGTATTTTTAATTTTTCACAATCAATTAAAGTTAAGCCAGCAATTCCAGAAATAGTTGTATTTTTTGAAGGGTTATTTAATGTTTTTTCAATATCTTTTTTTTGAAAATAAGAATTAATTACATAAGTTATTTTTGGTTTTTTTGTAATTCTTGAATCTCCTATATTCATTCCTGCAAATGTGTATACTTTTTTAGCATTTATACTTTTGCAAAATTCAGAAATTTCTTTAGAAAACTTATAATGACTTTTAAATGCGATAGCATCATCTAAATCTGGTTGAAAATCTCCAGCTATAAATACAAAATCATTATTTTTATTTTTGTATGTGTAAATTTCGTCTCCATATTCTTTTATATTTCCTTTTTCATCAACAAAAATCATTGGTGGAAAATAATCTCCAACTATAGTGCCAATTTTTTTTGCTTTAAGTTCTTTAATTAAAGTATCTATAGTTATTTTACCAACTAAACCAATTCCGGGCAAACCTATAAATACAATAGGATTATTTAATTTAGTATTTTTTAAAGTAATCATTTTATCCCTTAGCATTTCTTTTAATTTCTATTGTGCCAATTTTCTTAAAATATTTTTCTAAATATTCATTTATTTTTGTTAAATATTTTTCAATTGTTTTGTAATCTTTTCCATGAGATTTTATTAAATACTTTCCATTTCCTATATATGTTATTTCTGTTTCTATACTTTTATCTATAGGCATTTCTTTAAAACCAATTTTAATTAAATCTAATCCATTTTCTTTTTCTGTTTCTATTCTAACAACTTCCAATATGTTTTTGTCATTTATTGTTATATTTTTATCTATTATTTTATATAAAGCATCTCTATATTCTTCAGGAATTTCAGGAATATAATCTTTACCATATCTCTTTAAATCTTGAAATGCTTCAAAAACTGAATTATATTTTTCTAAAATTGGGTCTGTGATTTTAGACCAAATATTATCTAAATTTTTGTTTAATTCGTTTGCAACCAATGTTAACAATTGTTGTACTCTTTTAGTTTGTCGCCATTCCGATAATGTTTGTTCTTCTTTTTGTTTTTGAACCATGGCAAAAGAACAATTTATTTGATTTTTTTCTCTATTTAAATATATCACTTTTGCAACTCTAATTTGTCCTATTTTTACAAAATTTCTAATGTTTTTTATCCATCTTGCTGCAACTTGTGCTAAAGGAACAAATCCTGTTTCTCCAGGATATTCTTCTAATTTTACTTCTACACCATAATCGTAAATTTTTTCAACAGTTACAACTATGAATTCATCTTTTTCGGGCATATTCATATTATCACTTATATTATTTCTTTTCCTATATTTTTTTTAATAAAAATTTTAGCAATTGATTCTATTATTTCAATTTCTTCATCTTTAGAATAAGGGCCATATTCTTTCATATCTGTGCCTATAAATTTAGGAATGTCTTGTAAAATTTTTAATTTAATATTTTTTTGTATTTCTTCAGTTATTTTTTCTTCAAATGAAGATTTTACTAATTGTTGATAATTATATAACAAATTTACTAATTTATAATATATTTTTTGTTCTTCTAAAGTCATATTTTTTAAATCATCTTCACCATTTTTTGTTTTTAATATTGCTTTATTTAATATTTTCTTCTCTCTAGAATAGATTATGTCATCTAACATAGTTTTGATATTATTTATGTTTCTTACAATTCTGTCATCTAAACTTTTTTTTATGTCTGTTAATTTTGATTTTTCTGTTTCTATAAATTCTGGTAATTCATTAAAAAAATCATCTTCTATTTTTACTAAGTTTGGGGAATCTTTTTCTTGTCTATGAATTTTTCGTATTAATTCATATGATAATTTCATCTGCAGCCCCCCTAGCTAAAAAATATAATGCAATTGTTATAGGTAATTCTACAATTTCATCATTATAAGGTCCATATTGTATCCTATTTAATAATAATCTTGGAACTTTTTTTAAATGAATCTTTAAAGTTTCTTCCTTTAGGGGTAATTTTGCATCACTAAATGGTTGAAAAGTATTTAATTCTTCAAAAGTTAATGATTTTGATATTAACATAGCCCCACCATGAATTGTTTCGGGACATCTAATTATTTTGTGCATATCTATTGATGTTTGTTTATCTATATATAATTTTTGCAAATCCTTGATTTTCTCTAATAAGGCATACCACAATTCTTCAGATTCGCTTTTTAATTTATATAATTTATTTTTTTCTAAAAGTTGTAAAATTTCTTGTTTATTCTTCAAAATTTTATTAATTACTGTTTTGGATGCTAAACCATCAAAATAATTTAATAATGTTTCTTCATTTGAATTTTCAATAATGCTTTTTAAATAATTTAAATATTTTTGGGATTTGCCAATATTTTTTCCATTAAAATCTATACTACCTTTTTTATTTGAGACAAATCCAATTTCTTTAAAGTTTAAGTTTTCTTCTATAAAATAGTCTAAAAGATCTAATCTTTCTGATTTTTTTAAATAGGCTATTTTTTCAGAAACTATTTTTGTGTGATATCCTTTATGACCTGAAAAAGTAAATTTTATTTCATTATCTTCAAAATTAAATTCATGTGTTAAAATATTGTATAATTTTATTGTTTGTTTTTTTGTTGCTTCTAAACATTTATCACAAATCCATTCACTTATTTTTGTTTGACTATTACATTTTGGACATCGTCTTATGTTTCCTTGTCCCGATTCATTACATTTATCACAATACCAACTATCATGTATTTTTTTGCAAGGTGTTGGAATATCATCTGCATCATATTCTAATAAAAAATCACTTTTTATAATTTTTTTTTCTATTGTAGGAGTTTTGTCTGGATATTCGTATTGTGCCATAGAATAAGACAAATAAAATGGAACTTTGGTTCTTAAAAAAGTATTTAAATCATAATTATCTTTAAAAGAAATATTTCTATTTGCAATTTTTCTATTATAAATTCCATATCCTATTTCTCTTTTTTCTATGTTATCAATAGTTATAAAGTTGTTGTTATAATATTCTTGAATTTTGCTTTTAAGATAATTTTCTATATTTACAGGCATATTATATATAATACTTAATAATATATAAAATTTGTTGTGCCTATTTTGCTTACATATTTAAAAATAAATCTCTTTTATTATAATATGATTAAAATTATTGCGACAATTGGTCCAAGTACTTTAGATTACAATATTTTAAAAGAAATTATTAAATTAGGAGTAGATATTGTAAGAATTAATACAAAATATGGAGATTTTAAACAATATTATAATATAATAGAAAATGTGAAGAAAATAAATTTAGAATTAAAAAGAAAATGTAAAGTTTTAATTGATGTTAAAAAGAAAAAATCTTTAACCTGTCTTCAAAATATAAAATTTGATTATTTGGCAATTGCTTTTACTGATTCTGTTATAAAAATAAATGAGTATAAAAATAAACTAAATAATCCAAAAGTAAAAATTGTTTCAAAAATAGAAAATAAAAAAGGTCTAATTAATTTAAATGATATAATATTAAATTCTGATGCTTTAATGGTTGCAAGAGGGGATTTAGGGAAGCATACCCCCTTACAAAAATTGCCTTTGAGACAAAAAGAAATAATTAAATTATGTAAAAAAAATAATTGTTTTGTTATTGTCGCTACAGAAATGTTATTGTCTATGCAACATAATAGAAAACCTACTAGGGCTGAAGTTTCTGATGTGGCTAATGCCGTTATAGATGGTGCTGATGCTGTAATGCTATCTGAAGAAACCACTATTGGTAAATATCCTATTGAAACTGTGAAATTTATGAAAAGTGTAATAATAGAAACAGAAAAATGGATTAAAAAAAATAATTAAAGTTTATTCTTTTTTAAATGCAAATTTAACAAATAATAATATAATTCCTATTGCTACAAATATTCCAGAATATATTATTAAGTTATTAAATAAAGCTGTGAAAACAGGGTTTAAAGATTGAATTAATTCTTGAGGAAAATTTAATTCTTTAATTAATATTAAACTACTTTTAGACAATATAATTCCAAAAACAAATAATGGTGCCGACCCAAGTAATAAATAAGTACCTACCCAATTCATTATTGATCTTATATTTCTTATAATTAATATTGCAATGATTATAAAAATTATGCTAATGATTGTTGCTAATAAAGAAATTAATTTTATTAAATTAATGCTTTTTTTTACATTGTCTAAATTTTTTATTAATTCCAATTTTAAATTTTCTAATTGTAAATTTAATTCTGATTTCATTTTAGGATAATTATCTTCAAAATAAGAATTAATTTGATCTTCGCTTAAATTTTCAGAATCTGGATTATTTTCTAATTCTTTTAAGGCCATTGTTTTTAATATTGGTTTTAGTATTTCATCTTCAGGAAGCTCTATTATTAATTCATTTTTATTATTAATATAATCAAAAATATTATCTAACCAATTATATGATACTTCTAATAATAAATTAGATGTATTTTCATCAAAATTGGTTTGATTGCCTGATTCACTTAAATTTTTAGTAAAAGAATCTAATACAATTGGCATTAATGGTTTGTAAGTATCTGAATTTAATACGCTTGTGTTTACAGAATACCATGTTAAAGCAAAAGGAAAAGTAAACATAAATAAAAAGGCAATTAAACCCAAAATCAATTTTTTCCAATTATCCATAAATAATGTATAACAAAAACTATATATATCTTTTTTTATTATAAGATTATTAATTTTGTAAGTAAAATTATAATAGGTTTTTTTATTAATTATATTAGAAATAGTATTAACTTATTTTTATCTTGCATAAAATTATTAAAAACTTAAAAAGTATTTTTTTTAAAATCTTCTATGAGGCATAGGTTTTACTTTTAGCATTTTAGGTATTTTTTTAGTAGGGATGGCTGTTCTTCCAGGATTTTTTTTAGCATTTTTTGGAGTATGTAAAAAAACATCCCATTTTAATTTTTTAAAATTTTCAAATAATTTATTGAAATCATTTATTTTTTGTTTATTTGGTACAATAATGGAACTATTTAGAATTTTTGCATCTAAATTTACAAATTCTGGATTTAATAACCTTAAATGTTCTAAATTATATCCATATTTTTTAGCATAATCTCTTATTGATAACCCATTTGTTTTTTTAGAAATTGTGAATTTTTTAATACGATTATATAAATTATGTGCGTTAGAAGAAATCTTTATTTCAGGGAATAAATCTGGCCTATCTAATATAATTTTTTTAGCCATAATTGCTGGGACATATTTTTGTCCTTCCAAAGGCAAATATTTTTCTACAGAATTCCAATTTGTATTTTTATTTATTATCATTGCTTTTTTTATTGCTGCATTAACTCTGCCAGTACCTTGATTATATGCAGCAAGAACAAAAAATGTTGCTTCTTCCCCATATTTACTATAAGTTTTATATAAATCGGCTAAATGTTCTGTTGTTGCTCTTATCGCTTCATTTGGATTTAATCTTTCATCAGTAATTACTTTACTATTTCTTTGAAATCTATCTAGATCATAAGCTTTACCTGTTGCTTTCGTAAATTGACCTAATCCCCGAGGGCCCGTCTTAGATTGTGCAGTTAAATTTCCTCTGGATTCATAACTTAACAAAGCCCAAACTAAATTAGGATTAATATTTTTTTTAGCAGATTCATGTTCAATAATATCTTTAAACCAACTTGTTCTTTCAAAACCTACGGACTGAAAATCAGCATTTACAATTATTGCTTCTAATTGCTCCTGTACTTTTATACTGATATTATTAATTTCTTTACTGTTTCTTTGATCTTTACAGGCAGACAAACTAAAAAGTAATAAAGGGATTAATATTTTTAAATTTCTTTTATTATTCATTAATATCAAATAAATTAAATATCAAAATGGATATAAATATATTTGCTTAATATATTTTGTGTGATTTTATGACTTTTATTGATTTAGTTATTGGTGGACCTGATATGTCCGGAACAAGTACTCAGATTAGAGATTTAATAAGTTTTTTTCAAAGTACTGGTAAAATCGTAAAAGATATTTCCGGAACAGAATTAGATGTTCTTTTTCATTGTGAAATATTTAATGATTATAACAAAAACTATTTAAATTTAAATGAATTTTTAAATGATTCTAATGTTATAGAAAATAAAAAAACTAAATTTATTTTAGATGCTACAAAACTATTACAAAACTTAAGATTGGCATCAATGATTGATAATGATATTACTACATATATAAATCCTGATAAAGCAGATGTTTGGATAATGGAGGAACCAGTTAGACGTGGTGCTGGGCAAACAAATAGAGTATTTGAATTAAATCGTTCAAAATTTTGTGCAAAAGAAAATCAAATTTCAAATTCTATGTCTCATCAAGTATATAGAAGTGATGAATTTTATAGATTTAGAAAAATTTTAAGAGAAAAAAATAAAATTATTATTAGGTCTAGAAGTGAAGAATCCGCATGTTATCAAATTTATGATAAATGTTTGATAAAAACTGGAATTACAAAAGATAAATATATTAATTTGCCAGGAAATAAAATTGCTTTTTCTAATCCTCCTACACATATATTTTTAGTTTGTAATAGTGAAAAGTGGGCTTTACAAAAAATTAAATCAACAAATAAAAAAAATATAGTTGAAGAATATAAAAAACTAATAACTTTAAGAACAGGTAATAGAATATTAGATGATTTTGAAAAAAATATAGAATATCAATTATTAGTAAACAAAAGATATGCATCTAATTGGATTAATAAATTATATGCAACAGGATGTAGTAAACATAATTCTAATGTGCCCAAAATATTCAAATTTAATATTTATGATTCGAAAGAAAATATAAAAGAAAATATGAAAAATACAATAATATCAATTTTAAATAAATTAGATAAAAGGTAGATTTATATATTCTTTTATTCAAATAATTAATATGATGTATATGCCATTGTCAATTCAACTCGCAGGAAATTCTGTATTGTGGTTAATTTTAGCTATAATTTTGATAATGTTTATATTATTTAAAGATAAAATAGATATTCAAAATTTAACAAAAGACAAATTTAAAACCTTTTTATACATTTTAATTATTGTTGTAATATATTATTTTTTTATATATTTGTAATATTTAACTTTTAATGAATTCTTTTAATTAAAGGAACGTCTAATTTTTCAACACTTTTTTTAGTTAATGTATTTTCTATTTTTTCTGAATTTAAATTTGACTTTCTTCTAGATGTGTTTTTTTTAATTAATTTTATAATTTTATTTTTTTGCAAATTATTTGTCATAATAAAATATAGTTAATATATTTAAATATTATTTATTAATTTTTACAATTATTTGTATTTTTTCTAATTATTGTGGGATTATTTATAAACCTATTTATTCTATATATTATTTATTTGAGGAGTGATGATTTAAATGAGTAAATTAAATATTTTTGGTTTTTTAATAGTTTCTTTGTTTTTAATTAGTTTTGGATTTGCTTTAGATAAATGTGTTATGAATGCTAATAATTCTTTAAATAAAGGGTGTTATATACCTTTAAGTAATGAAAATATAGGGGAATATAAATGGGAAACACACAATTTAACTTTAAATATTGATAATTTAAATGATTTTAAGTTTTATTTGCAAGATGATTTGAAAAGTATTTATTATCCTAGTTTGGATGAAATATCTGCAAAAATGTCTAATTTTTCTGTAAAATATAATAGTCCTTATAATATTGTTGAAATCTATCCTTTCTGTTATTCTTATCCTATAAGTGTAGCTAGTTTATCTAAATATAAAATTAGTTGTTCCACTACTAATACTCTTAGATTTTGTGATTTATCTACTGGTGAAAATGTTTTAGGACATCCAGATGAAGATATTAAAGGTACATTAAATACAACTACTAAAACTGTTTCTTTTAAAGATTTTGTTTTTAATTATGATACTTATAATAAAATATATAAACAATGTGCATCCTCTAAAGATTGGGATTGGAATAAAAATTATTTATATTATTTATCTTTTCCTAACAAATGTGAAGGTTATGATTTAACATTAAATAGTACTTATAACTATAAATGTAATGGTAATGATAATAGTTTAGATATTTGTGATATAAAAACAGGAATCAAATATAATGATTTAAAAGGCGATCCTTTTACTAGTAATGGGGTATTAAAATTAGCTTTTTATTCTTCAGAATTTGTTAATGGTCCTTTAGTTTTAACAACTACCCAATATACATCTGCACTTAATAAATGTAATTGGAATAAAAACTATTTAAACACAAAATGTGATGGTTATAATTCTTTTTGGACTTTTGATTATAAATATAAATGTGGTCCAAATAATACTTTGTCTTTTTGTCATGCAAATAGTGGTTTAGTATATAATAATTTTGTGGGTTCAAAAGATTCTTCTACTAATACTATTATATTTAAAAATTCATTATCTTCTACAAATGTTTTTTCAGCTACTGTTGATAAATATTTAGAATATTATAGTAAATGTGGTTGGACTAAAAATTTAGTGTGTGAAGGTTATGACTTTAAATTAAATAGTGGTTTTAACTACAAATGTAATGGCAAAGATAATAGTTTTGATATTTGTAATATAAAAACCGACAAAGAAAAAAAAGATTTAAGTATTTCTGTTAACAAAACTTTAATAGATTCACAAGAATCTAATGAATTAAGATATTATGTTGATGATTCATATAATACTTTAACAATTGATCAATACAAATCTATGCATAGCAATTGTAATTGGAATGTAAATTATTCTTATCCTAAATATGAAGAATGTAAAAGCTATGGTTTAATTTGGAATGATGTTTATAGATATAAATGTGGTACCAATAATATGTTATCTTTTTGTAATTTGAAAACAGGTGTAAAAAATGATAATTTATTTGGTTATTTAGAAAATGGTAAAGTAAATTTTAAAATTATGAAAACTTCTTCTACTTTGTTTTCTTTGGATAAAACTAAATATATATACAATTATACTCAATGTGGTTGGACACAAAATATATTTAATAATGAATTCACAAAACCTTGTACACTTGATGGTACTAATGTTGGTGAATGTTATATAGAAATAACTGCTGATTATATTGCTTCTGTTAAAAATCCTATGACTTATTCTTGGGCTAAAAAAAATATTGAAATATCAGCTATAGATGGTCTTAACATATATGTTGGAGATAACCAAATTAATATATTTAATGATGGTGTTTTAGAATTAACTGATTTTTATTTATACTGGAAAGGTCTTGAAGGAGAAAGTACTAAAATTAATGTTCTCCCAAAAGCACCAAAAACTACAACAACTACTAAAACAACTACAAAAACAGTAGATTATTCTAATTGTGTTGCTAAAAAAATAATTTTAAAAGGGCCAGGTAAAATTACTAGTAATATTTATTGTTTAAATGATTCTACTTGTAAAATTAATCCTGAAACAGAATTAAGTTTATTCTTAACAAATATTTTGAATTTAGTAACAACTGTTAATACTAAAGTAATTGAAGGTCATTCTGGTTCAATTTGTTTTTCTGAAGAATATAAAGACAAAATATTAGAAAAATATCCTATAATTTTTGATGATGATACACAAATTTTTGAACAAGCAAAAGATGGAATGTTTAAATTAAAAAAAGAAGAAGCTTCAGAACCTGTTGAAGAAATTTCTGAACCTACTAAAGAAGAAGTACTAAAAGAGTCTGAAAAAAATATTCAATATGTGCCTCATGAAATTAAATCTTATAATGGTATAACTCCTGCATTATTTAGAGCTGACGATTATACTAATAAATATTATAGTTTAGTTAATGAATTAAATTTAAATGAATATAGTTTAAATAGCCAAACAGCAGGTATTGGTTTTAATAATACTAAGAAAAAAGAAATTTGGTATAGAATGCCTGATTGGAAATGTGATGATTTTAGAAATAGAGATGAATATAGATATAAAACTAATGATGATTTACCTAAAGAATTGGGAACTATAGAACATCCTTATGATATAAGATTTTATTATACATCTTGTGGACAAGTAAAAGACAATGTAAAAGAAATAAGAAAATTATTATTTGAAGCATTAGATAAAGTAAATATAACTGAAATTGATGTATATGATTTTGGGACATATTTCTATGTAAAAACAACTTCTGATAATGTATTATATAAATTATTACCAAAAGAATTACAAAATAAAGAATTATTATTAATTATGGATGAAGATATGTTTGTTAGTGATTTATATTATTATGTAATTAGAGATGTAATTACTGAAGATAATATTCCTAATGTATCTGAAGAAGAGATTAAAAAAGAAGTTCAAATGAAATCAGTAAATTGTGAAGCAAATAATACAGATTTAAAATATATAAATTTTGATTATGAAAATCCAAATTGTTCTGCTTTAGATTCTAATGGTCATTTTTGTGATGCTGAACAATTATATACTTATTTAAAAAATAAAAATAAATCTATAAAAACAGATTTAGATAGTATAGTTGGAAAAAACTTTAATAAATTTGAAAATGATTTCAATTTAAATAATAAATATTATTATACTTTGAATGATGTTCCTGTTTTAATTAATACAGGTATAAATCCAGATTATATAATATCTGAACAAAACAATTTTATAGATAATAAATTGATTGGTTTAGATTTAGTATTAGTAAAAGATGGGGCTTGTAGTTCAATTGGAACTTATAATTCAAAAATAGATAAATGTTTTGTATCAAAAGATAATTTCAATGATATAGTAAATGGTGTGGATAATTATATGCCTTATTATATGGTAAATTTGAAATCTTCTAAATTTGCAGAATATTTATTATTAACTAGTATTAATATAGATCCTAGTGAATATGGTTATGAATATGTTTTATTAAAACCAGGAAATTATAATTTACAAAACTTTGGTGGAAAAAGTATATCTGTAAATGAATATGAGGGTTTATTAGATGGAAAGGTTATCCCAGTAATTATTAAATATGAGTTTAATGATAAAAAATTAGAATTCACTCCATATTCAATATATGATGATATTTCTAAATTACCTAATTTATCTCCATTAACTTATTTCTCTTTAAATCCTGAAAGTAGAAATTTGTTAGTGAATAAAAATTTAAGATTAGGTTATAATAACGCAGATTTAGTATTAATAAATAATGATAATAAAGGTCAAAAATTAAATGTTGTTTTAGAAGGCAATGATTATAAATTTGAAAAAATAAATAATGGTTTCAAATTAACTTTACCATTTGATACAAATATGGATAGATTTGCTTTAAAAACAATTTTGCCTACAAAAGGAAATAGCTTGTGTTATATTACTAATAAAGATAATACAACTATTTTAAAAATTAAAGAATTAATTGCAGATACTAAAAAATCAGAATTGAATGAATTAATTCCAATATTAGAAAGAACAAAAGAAATAGTAAAAACTACTGTTTTAAATGTTAATAATAATAAAGAATTAATAAATAATCATAAGTTTGCAAATGATTTGTTAAATAAATTATTAAATAAAGATGTAAGTTATTCAAAAGATGATTCTATATTAAAAGGATATAATTTGTTAAATGAAGAAAATAAATATCTACAATTGTCTGCCTTAAATTCAAAAAATAGAATAAAAGCAAGATTATATTTAGGTATGAATATATTTAATTGTAATGATGTTTTAGAAACTCCATTACCAAATTCATCTTTGAAAACTGGTAAAGATTTATTTGGAAATTCAGCAAGTTGTGTTAATTGTCAATATTTCTGGATAAAATCAGAAGATACAATTTGTAAATATAGTTCACAAAATAAAAAAGAAACATTAGATTTAACTCAAACATTAGATATTTTAAATAATTGGAATACTGAAGAAGAAGCTTTAGATAAAAAACAATTTATGAAATCTTTAGGTGTAGAAGTT
>CAZMGA010000003.1:40399-43825 GCA_964565725.1 uncultured archaeon
CTGAAGTTAAAGAAGAAACTAAAACGCAAAATCAAGAAACTCAACAAGTTGGTAAAGAAATTGAAGAGGTAACAAATAATTCTGGTGTAGTTAATAATATGAATTTAACTTTGACTAGTGAGGAACAAAGATTATTAAATAAATATGGATTTTCAGAACAAACACAAATTATACAACCGGCAACATCTGGGAACGATATTTCAATTTCTTGTTTAACAAGTAATATAAATATGATAGCATGTAAAAAAATGTATGCTATTAGTCTGAAATATCGTGAGATTTGTGAGAACTATACTTCTAAAAAGTGTGCTGGTTCATCAGATAAATTTTGTTCTGTAAGTAACAATGCAGATTGTACATTTAATAATTTAAAAGTTTATCAGCAAGAAGAAGCTAATTTAATAGCAATATTAAAACCAATTATTAATTAGAAAGAATTTATTTTCTTTCTATTTTTTCTATTTTTATTTTATTAATTAGAATCTTATTTTCATAAGGATTATAATATTGTAAAGAAACAGAATTATTATTTTCATTAATTTGTTTTACAAAAAATAAATTAGTTTTTCCTTTTAAGTTAATTTCTATTATGGAATCTTCTTTTAATTGTGTTAAGGTATCTTCATCTAAAGAATCTAAATCTAAATCAATTGTAGGAGAATTAGAAATAAACTTTTGTTTTATTTCAATCATGTCTCCAACATTTTTTCCTAATAATTTTTTCTCTAATTCCTTGTTAATATTAGTTTTACCATATTCTAATATTAATTGTTCTTTGGATTCATCAACTATTTTTGTATTAGAATATAGTTTATAACTTAAATAAACTATATCTCCTTTCTTTATCATTTAATCACTTTTTTCTTTAGGTTCTAAGATCTGTTCTAAGTCCCCTTTAGCTGGTCTTAATAATGGGAATGCCAATATATCTCTAATGCTGTGAGAATCAGTTATTAACATAGCTAATCTATCTATTCCTATACCTAATCCACCTGTAGGAGGTAAACCAGTTTCTAATGCTTCTACAAAGTCATAATCCATATCATTTGCTTCTTTATCTCCTAATAGTTTTAATTCTACTTGCTTTTTTAATCTTTCATATTGGTCAAAAGGATCATTTAACTCAGAAAATGCATTTGCTATTTCCCAAGTATTAATAAATAATTCAAATCTTTGAGTATATCTTTTATCTTTATAATTTATTTTTGCTAAAGGTGATATTTCAATAGGATGTTGAGTTACAAAAGTAGGATTTATTAAAGTTTCTTCAACATATTTTTCAAAAATTTGAGATAATATTTTTCCTTTACTTGAATCAAATTCTATATCTAATTTTTCCTTTTTTGCTATTTCTAATGCTTCTTCATCTGTAATTACATTAAAATCATAGCCTGTTTTTTCTTTTACGCTTTCTGCCATAGATATTCTTTTCCAAGGTCTTTTTAAACTAATTTCTTTACCTTCATAAATTAATGTTTCTTTTCCTGTTGTGGCTTTGAATGCTTCAGTAATTATTTCTTCTGTTAAGTTCATAATGTCTTCATAGTCTGCATAAGCCCAATATAATTCCATCATCGTAAATTCTGGGTTGTGTTTAAAATCAATACCTTCATTTCTGAAATTTCTACCAATTTCATAAATTCTTTCAAAACCCCCCACAATTAATCTTTTTAAATAACATTCTGGTGCTATTCTTAAAAACATATCTATATCTAATGCGTTATGATGTGTAATAAAAGGTTTTGCATTAGCTCCACTTAATAAACTATGTAAAACAGGAGTTTCTACTTCTAAAAAATCCTTTGTTTTTAAAAATTCTCTAATATTTTCAATCATTTTGAATTTTAAATATAACTTTTCTCTTACTTCTTTGTCAATTGCTAAATCAACATATCTTTTTCTATATTTTATTTCAGGATCTTCTAAACCATGCCATTTTTCAGGCAAAGGCATAATATTTTTGGATAATATTTTAAAATTATCTGCAATTAAACTAATTTCCCCGGTTTTGGTTTTAGTTATTTTTCCTTCTACGCCAATATAATCTCCAATACCTAAATATTTATTGTCATCAAAATCTTTTGTATTGTCTGCTCTTAAAATTATTTGTAATTTGTCAAATTGGTCATTTAAATCTAAAAAAAACAATTTCCCGTGGCCTCTAATTGCTAAAATTCTACCAGCTGTTTTTATTATTTCTTTAGATGTATCATTTTCTTGAATATCTTTGTATTTTTCTTTTATATTTTTAACATTATTTTTTTTTTCAAATTTTTCAATTTCATATGGGTTATATCTTTCTTTTTGTAAATCATTTAATTTTTTTATTTTTTCATTTCTAATTTCTTCTAAAGCCATAGATTCACCTTTATACATTATATTTAATTATGATATTATATAATATGAAACTAAATATATATAAAGGAATTTTAAAAAAATTAGTTTAAATCAAATTCCATTTGTGTATAAGGTATTTTACTAAATTCACCAGAAATTGAATAATGAACTTCCATATCTGATAGTGTTTGTAAAATTGTTTTTTTAACTCTTTTTGCGCCTAATTTTTCATAAAAATGTATTAATTTTGTACGAGATAAAAATAGTATTTTTTTAGCACCCTTTGCTTTTAGTTGCAACATAGCATATTCTAAAGTTTTTTTTGCTAAATCTAAATTTCTAAATAGTTTATCTGTTAATAATTCGTTAGCATACCAAGTATTGTTATTTATTTTTTTAAATCTAACTTTTGATAATAAAGTATTTTCATTCCAACATAAAAATACTATACTATTATCTTTTAATATTTGAGATTTGAAATTTACAGAATTTGCAATTTGTTTTCGTCTTTCTAATTCTTTTTTTGCTAAATCATATACTTCTTGAGCTTTTTCCTTTGATTTAATTCTTCGTATTATGTCTTTAATTTTAATTCGCGATTTAGGATGTAATTTTGGTGCCATAATATCACTTTTATGATAATATATAAAATAGTTAAGTTTTAAAAAAGCATTCTGCTTATTATATATAAGCGATGATGATGTTAACCCCTGCTGATTTATGATGAGTGATAGGCGGGCTGAGCTTTTTATATATATTTATAACTTTTACTATTATAAATTTATAATATTTAAATTATTTTGCAGGGATGGCGGAGAGGTCTAACGCGCTCGCCTTGAGAGCGAGTCTCCTCTGGAGGCAAGGGTTCAAATCCCTTTCCCTGCGTCTTTATCTTTTTTTTCCAAAAGAAAAATCGCAAGTTCATCCAAAAGAAAAGGAAGCTATTTACAATAGCTTAAATAAGAATCTGTTAATAAAATAAGTTTTATAAACTAATCTAAACAATTAATATTTACAATTTATGGGGTTGTGGTGTAGCCTGGTCTAGCATTTAAGCTTTGGGAGCTTACGACCCCGGTTCAAATCCGG
>CAZMGA010000004.1:0-37953 GCA_964565725.1 uncultured archaeon
TTATAGAAAAACATATAAATTATAATTCTTATTTATATTATGAATTCAAATTATATATCTAACAAAAGAAAAAAACAATATTTTGACGAACTTAAAAAACAAGAATTGTTAAAAATGTCTGAATTTAGTTTGTGGTTAGATTCGTATAATGATATATTTTCTGATTTTGATCCTCGCCCTGATTCTTTAAGAGCTTTATCTCAAGATTTTGTTGAAGAAGCAAAAAGAGCTGTTAAGGATAGAGATTCTGGTGAGTTAACTTTAAGTTTATTAATAGATGATAAATTAAGAGACCCTATAGAAGAAGAAATAATTACAAAAAGATTACATGAACATTTTACAAAACATTTTAATTGTCAGAAAAAAGAACGAAAAAAAATTTTAAAAAAAGGACTTATATTTGTAATTGTTGGAATTTTATTATTATTTATTGCAACTATACTATTAGTAAATTTTGGAAATACTAGTTATCAAATGGCTTTTTTATTAATTGTAATGGAACCAGCTGGTTGGTTTTTTGCGTGGGAAGGTCTTAATTTAGCAATATTTTATAGTAAAGAAGAAACAAAAGATTATGATTTTTACAAAAAAATGCAAAAATGTAAAATCCACTTTGTGTCTTATTAAATTGAAAATCTTTTTAGGATAATAAGAAAGATTTAAATATTAACTTATTTATAATATATAATATATAGTGATAATATGGTTTTAGAATATAAAGATACATCCGAAATAAAAGTTCCTGAATTATTAATAGACCAAGTAATAGGTCAAGAAAATGCAGTAAAAATAATTAAAAAAGCAGCAAAACAAAGAAGAAACGTATTATTAGTAGGAGAACCAGGAACTGGAAAATCAATGATCGCCAAAGCAATGGCTGATATTATGCCTATAGATAATTTAAATGATGTTTTGGCATATCCTAATCCTTTAGATTCTAATGAACCAATAATTCATAGTTCTAAAGCAGGTGAAGGAAAACAATTAATTGAAAAAATTAAATTAGATGAAAAAGCAATGGAAGATTCTTTTAGATTAATTACTTTTATTATTCCTATTGTTTGGTTTATATTGAGTGTAATATTTTGGCAATTAGGATTTATTTCTGATATCATATTTGCAGCTACTTTATTGATTGGAGCTGTAATTGTTTTTGGTATGGTTTTATCTTCACAAATGAAGATGAAAGAAAAAATAAGATCCCCTAAAATTTTGATAGATAATAGTGGTAAAAAAAATGCTCCTTTTGTAGATGCAACTGGTGCAAAAGCTGGTGCTTTATTTGGAGATGTAAAACATGATCCTTTACAATCAGGTGGCTTAGGTACTCCTCCACATTTAAGGGTTATGCCTGGAATGGTTCATAAAGCAGATAAAGGTGTTTTATTTATTGATGAAATTGCAACTTTAAGCCCTAATTCACAACAAGATATTTTAACTGCTATGCAAGAAAAGAAAATGTCTATTACTGGTCAAAGTGAGTTGAGTTCTGGTGCTATGGTTAGAACTAAACCAGTTCCTTGTAATTTTGTTTTAGTTGCAGCTGGTAATTATGAAGCATTACAACATGTACATCCAGCATTAAGATCTAGAATAAGAGGTTATGGTTATGAAATTCATATGAACAAAGATATGGATGATACTCCTGAAAATAGAAATAAATTAGTTCAATTTGTGGCACAAGAAATTAAAGGAGATGGAAAAATACCTCACTTTACAAAAGATGCTGTAGAAATAATTATCTTTGAAGCAAAAACTAGATCTTCTGGAAAAGATAAATTAACTTTAAAATTAAGAGAATTAGGTGGTTTAATTAGAGCTTCTGGCGATTTAGCATTAGAAAGAAATCATAAATTAGTAACTCAAGAAGATATTTTAGATGCTAAAAAATTGTCTGGTACTTTAGAAGAACAAATGGTTGAAAAATATATAGAATATACAAAAAATTATGAAGTATTTGAAAACAAAGGTAAAACTGTAGGAAAAGTAAATGGTTTGGCAGTATTAAGTGATATGTTAACAGGTACAATCATACCTATTGAATCTGAATTGGCGCCAGCACAATCTAAACACGAAGGAAAAATAATTGCTACTGGTAAATTAGGAGAAATAGCAAAAGAAGCTGTATTAAATATATCTGCAATTATAAAAAATATTTCTAATATTGATTTATCTAGTTATGATGTTTATATTCAATTTTTACAAACTTATTCTGGTGTTGAAGGAGATAGTGCCTCAGTATCAATAACCACAGCAGTAATATCTGCAATTACAAATATACCTGTAGACCAAAATTTAGCTATGACTGGTTCATTGAGTGTTAAAGGGGAAGTTATGCCTATTGGTGGTGCAACTGCAAAAGTAAAAGCAGCAATAAAAGCAGGATTTAAAAAAGTAATTTTGCCAAAAGCAAATTTAGGTGATGTAGTATTATTGAAAGAAGACAAAAAGAAAATAAATATAATTCCTGCAAACACATTATATGATGTTTTAGATAATGCTTTAATAGATTGTGTTGCAAAAAAAACATTATTAAAAAGATTAAAGAGTGAAATGAATAAGAAGGGAAATTATGAATAGAGCAATTAAAAAACAAATATTTGTGAGTTTTATTATTTTGTTTGTTTTGTTGGCAATTTATTTTGCATTAGATTTGTTTACTGCTTTACCTGAATATGTTAAATGGGTTATTTTAATAGTTGGCATAATCATTTTTTTTATGGTTTTAATGGCAAAGACTGGTTTTATATTATTTTTACAAGAATTTCAAAGAGCTGTTATTTTTAGATTTGGTAGATTAAATAGAGTTGCAGGTCCTGGTTGGGCTTTAATGATTCCTGGTATTGAAATTTATAATATGGTTGATTTAAGAGTAATGACTATTGATGTTCCACAACAAGAAGTATTGACAAAAGATAATGTAGCATTAAAAATAGATGCTGTAATTTATTTAGCTGTAAAAAAAGATCCTAAATCAATAATAAATTCTATTGTGGCTGTTGAAGATTATAAAAAAGCAGCACAATTATTTATTAAATCTAGTGTTAGAGAAGTAATAGGTAATATGGTATTATCAGACGTAGTGAGTAATATTAATCAAATGAATTCTAATTTGAAAAAAGAATTAGAAAGAATTAGTGAGAGTTGGGGTTTAGATATTCAAAGTGTAGAGTTAAAAGAAATAATTGTTCCTGATATTGTAGTTAAAGCTATGCACGAACAAAAAGCAGCAGTACAAGAGAAGTTAGCAACAATACAAAGAGCAGAAGCAGAGAAGGAAAAAATAGCTGCAATAAATCAATCTGCATCAGAATTAAGTGATAAATCTATAAGTTATTATTATATAAAAGCATTAGAAGAAATGTCTAGAGGTTCATCAACTAAAATTATTTTTCCTATGGAATTTTCTAGGTTAGCTGAAATATTGGCTGGAAAAGTTGCCCCAAAAGCAAATGAAAAAAGTAAGGTTGAAAATTTTATAGATAAATATGGAGATTTAATAGAAGAAAATATAGATAAAGTAGAAAAGAAGGCAAAAAAGAAATAAGCTTTTAAACCCTATTCTACAAAATATTATATACTAATTGGTGATTATATGAATAATAAATTTGAAAAGACAAGAATATTGTCTGCAAGAGCTTTACAAGTGAATGATGGTGCAATAACTACTGTTAAGCCTAAATCTAATAAAACAATAGATATTGTAAAACAAGAATTTGAGGAAAATAAAGTTCCTTTAAAAATAACAAGGAAGTGAAAATATGGGAAATGCAATGGCTAAACCTTTAAAAACTAAATCTGAATTTATGAGATCTGAAATGAAAGATAGATTAAATACTGATTTTGAACACAATAAAAAAGCAATAGATGATTTAAAATTGCCAATTTCTAAAAAAGTTAGAAATAGAATGGCTGGTTATATTGTAAGAAAAAATAAAAGAGAAAAATCAGAGTAGATTTTTCTTTTAATTCTATTTTTTAAATAAAAAAATAAAAAAAAATTAAAAAAATAAATTTATTTTTTTCCTTTTTTAGCAGGAGCTTTAGGAGCTTCTTTTTTTGCTTTTTTTGCAACCATTTTTCTCACCTCGAAAAATATATTCTAAATGAAATATTGTGCAAAAATATATATATATGTATTATAATTTTTTAATAAAAATAAGAAATTAAAATTTATAAAATAAAAAAAGTAAAGTTAGAAATAGAAAATCTATTTCTTACCTTTTTTAGCAGGCTCTGCAGTTTTACCTTTAGTGTCTGCTTTTGCATCTTTTGGAGAATCTTTTGCGTTAGCTGGTTTTCCTCCTTTTGTAGGAGTTGGTGCAGTTTTTTCTGCATTTTTTGCCATCATGGATTCTTTATCTTTACCAGTCATTCTAGCTAACTTTGCTTCTCTAGTCCACTTCTTTCTACCACATAATCTTTTATTTAAATGTTCAGATTGTTTTATTTCATAATCCAAATTAATTTTATATCTTAAAGCATCTAACATTTTTTTAACTGCTGTAGTTTTTGCACTATCTATTACAACAGATAATAAAATTTGACCTTTTCTAATTTGTACAGCTCTTAAACTGTTTTTTCCAAATGCTTTTTTCATACCACTAGAAACTCTATCTGCACCTGCACCTGTTGCACCTTTGTGCTCTCTTATTATATGGTGAGGGTACGCTCTAATTTTTATAAAATAATCATCTTTACCCATTTCTTTTGTTAATTTTTTTACTAACTTTTGTCTCATAGCTTCTAAAGCGTTGTCTCTAATTTGTATACTTTCTTTTGCAACTATATCAAAAACAGTGTTATAATCTTTTGTTTGATTACCCATTGCAAAATCTCTTGTTCTTACTCCTGGTACACCACCTAAAAAATTCTTTCTTTGAACTTTTGGTGCTACTCTAGTAAATGATCTTTCTATATTTCTTGTACATCTTCCAGGTCTTAATCCCATAAATACACCCTTTATATTTTAAAAATAAGTTTAAATAGTAAAACTTTATTAAATAATTAGATGCCAAATATATATAAATATATCTAAAATTATTATAATTATGAAAAAAAATATAAATTATATAATAGGGTTAATTTTTTTAGGCTTGGGTATAATTTCATTAATATTTTATGTATTATTAAAAAATATTTATTTTATTATTTTAGTATTTTTATTTATTGCTTTATTTTTATCATTTTTTCTTTTTAAACCTAAAAAACCAAATTCTTTAAGAAAAATAATTCAATTAAATAAAGAAAAAGAAAATTTGTTGTTGCAAAAAACAAATATTCAAAAGCAATATCTTAAAAGAGAAATTTCTGAAAAACAATATATTACTAATGTGTTGGACATAGATAAAAAAGTTTTATTTTTAGATTATGATATTGTTTATTTTGATATTCCTTTAGAAGAAAAGGATGAATATAAAAGAAAAATTAAATTCGCACAAAAACAATATTTCAAAAATAAAATTAATGAAGAATTATATAATATTATTCAATCAGATTTATCAAAAAAAATTGCAAATTTTGACAAAAAACATTAAAGTTATTTTCTGTGTAAATTTATTCTCAATTTAGGTTTTAAATAAACTCTTGGTCTTTTAAAATAAGTATCTTGATATGTTTTCCTAATTTTTCTAACTAATTTTGCAGGAATTACAAAATCTCCATTTTTTGTTTCAATTATTCCTGCGTTTTTATTTAAGATTGAATAAGTAAAATATCTGCCTTGAGGTAAAAGAAAGTTTGGTTTTATATACAATCCTGTAATTGGTGAACCATAATCTTTAATCATTTCAATAAGTAATTTTTTAGCCGGGCTTAAAATATTTTCTTTATTATATTCTTTTCTTATTTCTGGTGCTTCTATACCTTGTAATTTATTTATAAATACGCCTAATCCAAACCCATTTACTTGTAATTCAGCTACTCTTTTTTTTGTATTTATCTCAACAATATAATAATTAGTTCCATATAGATTAGTGCTTTTTTCAATATAAAAATTCATATTCTCACTAAAAATCAGTTTCTAAAATTTTTAAAGCTATATTTGAATCAATTGCCATTTTAATTAATGTTGTTGAACCTCTTACCCCTTTTCCAGATGTTGAAATTATTAAAAAACCATATGTGCTTAATTCATCTAAATACTGTTTAAACCATTTCATAGATACTGGTTGTTTACCTATATTTTTTATTTGTTTTACATATTCTAAATATGCATCTCCAGAATATATTACGTGTCCATCATCCAATAAGTGTGTTGAAAATCTATTATTTTTTACCATGTTTGCAATTGCAAATAAAACTATTTTAATTTGTTCTGGCAATGTAGATAACATATCCACAATTATTTCTATTTCTACTTGTTTTTTTGCTTCTTTAATTTCTAAGTCTGTAATCTTAAAAGTATTTTTTTTATCTGCTAATTCTCCTGCGCTTTCTAATAACAATAAAGCAGTTCTTGCGTCTCCTGATTCTTGTGCTGCATATGCTGCTGCTAAAGATATTGCGCTTTCTTCAACAGAATTTTCTATAAATCCTAAAGGTATTCTTTGTTTTAATATTTCTTTTAATTCTTGTGCATTGTATGGTGGAAATATTAATTCTTTTTTGCACAATCCAGATTTTGTTCTTGTATCTAATTCGTCTTTAAATAAAACATTATTAGATATTCCTATTATGGTTGTGCCACCTTTTTTTAATTCATCATTTAATCTAACAATAGAATATATTGTATCATTGGCATCTTTAATTAAATCTATTTCATCTAAAACAATCATTAAGAATAAATTATTTTTTTCAATTTCTTTTACTATATTGTCATAAATAAAACTTGCAGAATAACCAAAATAACTTTTAGGGAATAATTTGTCTGCAATTTTTAATAATACTTTGTATTTTGAATTATAAGTTCTACAATTTAAATAAACAGTTAATAGTTTTTGTTCTAATTCGCTTTCATTTTGTATTTCTTGCATTTTTGCTAATACTTTATTAATTGTTGATGTTTTTCCTGTTCCACATTTACCATAGATAAATATATTATTTGGTTTATTTCCTTGTAATGCTGGTGCCAAATTTATTATTATTTCTTGAATTTGTTGTTCTCTAAATGGCAAAGTATCTGGAACATAATGTGGTGAAATTAAATCTTTATTTTTAAAAACACTCTTTTTATTTATCTCTTTTCTAAACATTTCCTTTATGTCCATATATATAACCTAAAACAAAAAATATATAAAGTAATAGGAAAACTTTTTTAAATTGGTTTACTTCTTATATTAATGTTGAAAAAATATAAGGATATTATAAAATTATTTTTTAATGTTTGTATTAGTTTAACTATATTTTATATTTTAAGTTTTTTTATAAAATTACAATATCCTATAGTAAAATTATTCAATTATTTTAAATTAGTTGATTCTTTTGGGGTTGCAAATATAAATAATAATATAATAATTATAGATTCCCAATGTTCTGGTTTTTTTTCGATTTTTGTTTTTATAACTGTAATATTAAGTCCTTTAACAAATTTGAACAAAAAACAAAAATTAATTTATTGTATTTTAGGTTCATTAATATTATATTTGACAAATATTTTGCGATTATCAATTTTTTTCATATTCCCTAATTATTTTGACTTAGTTCATTTTTTAGGTTGGATTTTAATGTCTTTTTTAATTTTAATATTATGGTATATTGCAAACAAAACTAAAAGAATTATACCAAATCAACATAATTCCTTATAAAACCTTGGTGCTAATATATTTATTATATATAGGTGATTTTATACCAATAAAGAAACCATTAACTTATAAAAAGACAGTAAAGGGCAAAGAAATAACTAAATTATCAAAATCTTCTACCCATAAGGAAGTAAAAAAAGCAAGACAAAATATTACGAGCGAACAAGTATCTAGTATTTTGACAGAATCAAAATTAATAGGTAAACAAGTTGTTCGTTTATTATTATCAAAAGGATTAGATGCAAGACAATTAAAATTAAGAGGTATTTTATCACATATTTTAAAATAAAAATTAAACTTATCTGTGAAAGATTTAGAATCTATTGGTTATAATATTAATGATATACTTTTTGCAGGTTATGCTCCTATTCAATTAAAATCTTCTGGTTATGGTGTTAAGAAGTTAAAATATCTTGGTTTTGATGCAAGAAAAGTAATGAGTTATGGTTATAGTTTAAGTAATTTAAGATCTCTTGGTTTTAATGTTAAAGACTTAATCTCTGTTGGTTATAGTCCAAAAGAATTATTATCTGCTGGTTTAAGTGTTAGAGACTTAATCTCTAGTGGTGTTTCTCAAGCCGAAGTAATTAGAATAATTGCAGAATTAAAGAAAAAATGAAATCTATTTTTTAATTTTAATATTATTTTTTTTAGTAAATAATAATTTAAAAACAAATTTTAATATCCAATTCTTTTTTAATAAAATTTTCATATATAAAAACATTTTTTCTAATACAATTTTTTTTATTTGTAATTTTTTTTAAAGAGAAAAAATCTTTTTTTATTTCATAATCTACATTAGGGATAAATTTTATTATTATTGTTTCAATATCGTAAATATTAGTTATGTTTTCACTTAATATTACATTGTACAAATCCTGTGCTTTAAAATAGTAAGATACATTTTCATATTTTTGATTTAAGTTTATTTTTTCCAAACCTATTAAAAAGCTTATTAATAGAATTATTAAAAGTAAACATTCAAATATAAAAAATAATCCTTTATTTGCAAAATGTGAATTTTGCAATTGCTGTTTCGCTTTCATAAACTACTAACCTCGTTATTATTGTTTTATTACAATTTATTGATCCCAAAGACAGTTTTAAATTATTTTGTAGATCATATATTCTTATTTCTTTTATTGGTTCTTTTAATTTTATGTTTTCAATATTATTTGTTAAAGTTATATTACTTCTAATTTTGGCAAAACCAACACCTTCGGGATTGTTTTTAGATGTTGCATTTTCAGTAATTGTTATTTGTTCTAAAAAATTAGAAAATTGATTTTCTTGAACTTTTATCGTAGTGAATAAGATTATAAATCCTAAAATAATAGTAATAATTATTATCGGTAAATCTAATATAGTTTGACCTTTATTCATAATGTCTCCTTATATGTATGTCATTATTATCTACAAATGGTCCAAATATGTTTTCTTTTATATAACCTTTATTAAAACTATTTTCTATATTTTTGAAATAATTGTTTTCATTAGTTATTTTATTGTTATATTCTATCTTATAATTATTAAAATTATTTAAATTCATTAAAAATAAAGACAATAAAGTTAATATTGCAAAAAGTATTAATAATAAGAACAAAGATATTTGCCCTTTCAAATTATCACCACATTTTCAATTGAAAAATTCTTAGGTATTTCTATACTTATAGATTTATTATTTTTTATAATCGTTTTAGATTTTTTGTTTATTATAGAATATTTATAGTAAATACAATCTAATTCACCACAAGGAATTATTTCTACTAATAAGTTTGTTTCTGTTGATAATATTAAAGGAAAATTAAAATCATTTAATATATTATTTGTATATAGATCTATATTTGGTTTTAATTCCTCTATATTTTGATTAGTTTTTACTTTCAAATCAAGATATTGTTTTAAATTATTGTAAAAATTATACTCAAAATTAGTTCTATCATAAACTAAATCTTTTGAAGTAATAATTTCATTAATTAATTTATTTTCTTCTAAATATTTTGAAATGTTTAACGAAAAAATAGCTAACACAAATAATAGTATAATTGTAATTATAGTTGTTGTGATAAATCCTTTACTGTTCATCATAATCAAAAGCATTAAAACAAAATTTAATTTCTCTAATTTCTTTTCCTTCTGGTTTATATTTTTCAAAAATTTTATTATCTAATTCCAAATAATCATCAAATTTTTCAGAATTATAAAAATCAAATATTAAGGTTTTATATTTGTATTTTGTCTTGACAAAATAATTTGTACTAAAATCACTCATTTCTGCAACACAAACTTTGGCATTAAAATCTCCTAATTTGTGCATTATTGCACATGTTAAAATGCATATATCTAATTGATTACCGGTTTTTAATTTTAATATTTCTTCAGAACCTAATAAATAATTAAATGATTTTTGAGTTAATATTATAAAATTATCTTCTAATAAAGAATACCAATTTTCTATTGCTTGTAAGTAATTATTTTCATAAGAATATGGTTTTGGAGTAATATTTTCATAAATCATGTCAAAATCTATATTTTCATATTTTATTAAACTTTTTAATTCTTCTGAGTTTTTGTTTATTATAATATTATTTAAATTTTTTTCTAAAATGTACTTTAAATAGTCATTAAAAGCTTTATCTTCTTTATTTTTTTTAATTTCTTTATTTAACTTTTTAGTCATTTCTTCAAGTCTAAATTTTAATTTTGCAGGATTATTTTCATATATTTCTTGAAGTTCTTTATTATATTTATTTAGTTGAACTAAAAGTTTATCTTTTATAGTTTGATTTTGTTCTTTATTAAGCTCTTTTTGAATTTTGTTTATTTTTGTTAATAACTTTTGTTCTAAATTAGGAATTTCATTTTTAAAAATTTGTTTTGATAACTTGGCTAATAATTTAGTCATATTAGAATACAGTTTAAGTTATATTTATTTATTTCTATACTTTTAAAAAATCTTTTTTCATTCTTTTTAGTTCTTCTCTATCAAAATTAATTGTATTAAAATTGACTTTTTCTGAATTCATGTTTGTTAAAGATTTAATACTTTTTTTTACTTCTTTTATAAATTGTGTTTTATTAAATTTAAATTCCGAATATAATTTATTGTTTTTTTCAAAAGTATTTTTATGTTTTCTTTTAAAAGCTTTTGAATTTTTAGTGTCTTTTATAAATGGACCATTAATAATGTCTTTAAAATTTGTTTCTAAAATTATATATCCTTTATTGTTAAAATAAATTCCAGAATAGTTTTCAATTTTGTAATGTTTTGTGTTTAAATCATTAGATATTTTTTTAGTTATACTTTTTATTATACCCCAGTTAGAATCAAACGTTTTACCATTTATATTTAATTTAAAACAAAATATATTTTTCAAATTATTTTCATAGATATCACTAAAAAAATATTTTTGACTTGGTTTTATTAAGTATTCTTTTGCTAATTTTTCAAATATTAACCAATTTTTTTTAGAAACTGCTGATGCTACATTTCTGTTTTTGTCTGTAGGGTCTAAAAAAACTAAATAATCATCAAACTTCTTTTTTTTATTATTCTTCAAAATTGTTAAATATTTATTTTCATTTAAATTAGACATATTTTTTAACACATTCTCAAACGTTTTGAACTTTAATATAAATAATTCAGTTAAATATCCTGAAAAACCATTATTTTTTTGATCTGCTCCATATAATAAATTATTTTTCAAAAATTGTTTTAATAATATTATTTGTTTTTTACTATCTTCATTTTGGTGTTTATTTAAAAATTTTAGATGTAAAGGAGTTCTGTCAACACTTGATTTTTTATCCTTAATATTTTTAATATAAAATCCTGGTACGAAATCTATAGCATGATTTTCAATTATTGCTTTTAAATAAGGGTGTTCCCCGTATTCTTCTACAAAATTTACTTTTGGATATGCCTTTCTTAAAAGAGTTTCATTATATTTTTTTACATCTTCAATTGATACTTTTAAATCATATAAACAAAAAATATCTAAATCTTTTTTATTGTGTAAAAAAGTTCCTCTTGCAGAGGATCCTGCTAAAATAATTTTTTTAATTGGCAATTTCATTTTTTTTGCTTCTTTATTTAATTTTGAAATTATATTTTTGCTTAATTTATTTATTGCTAATAATTCTTCTTTTGTGGGCTTTATTTTATTATATACTTTGTCTAAAAAATTATTATCTGATTTTATATCATAAGCTATACTTTTAATTTCAATTTTAAAATCCCTTGCTGTTTTTCTCATCATAAAATCATCTGTATGTAATTCTGCATTTAATTCATACGCTAATGCTAATACTTCTATATCTGTAAAAGATAATTGTTTTGAACATTTTTTCTTAATTATATTTATTGTATCTTTTTTAGGGTCTTGTACTTTTATTTTTGCATTATAAATTAAATTTTCAAAAATTGATTTTTGATTATTATTCAATATTTCGCTTATTACTGAGTTGGTAGTATATACATAATTTAAATCGTCAAAATAAAATCTATTTAAAAAAGCTGAACTATCAAAAACAATTTTTTTCATAATAATATATAATATATAGTTTTAAATTTATACTTTTATATATATTTATGGTTTTTAATGCAAGATTATTAGGAATTAGTAGTTCTATACCTTTAAAAGATAGAAATCACACCTCTTTAGCGATAAGGTTTGATGGAGATGTAATTTTATTTGACTGTGGAGAAGGTATTCAACAACAGTTTATGAAAAGTAAATTAAGTTTTATGGACATTAATGCTATATTTATTACTCATTTTCATGCTGATCATTTTTTAGGTTTGCCCGGTTTATTGGCTACTATGTCTTTACATAAAAGAACTATTCCAATTAAAATTTTTGGGCCTGTAGGAATTAAAGAAAGAGTAGAATCAATATTAAAATCTTTTACTATAGAATTATTTTATGATTTAGAATTTTTTGAATTATTTGAAGGAAAAGTTTATGAAACAAAAAATTATGAAGTTTACGCTAAAAAAATGAATCATCAAATTTTAAATTATGGTTTTGTTTTTAAAGAAAAAGATAAAGTAGGTACATTTTCTAAAGTTAAAGCATTAAAGTTAGGAATTCCTGAAGGTCCTTTATTTTCTGAATTACAAAATGGTAAAACAATAATTTTTAATAAAAAAGAAATAAAACCTTTAGATGTAATGGATTATTCTTTAAATAAAAAAGGTTTATCTTTAGGTTATATTGTGGATTGTAATGATAAAGGTTATGAAAATTTTATTAAAGATTTAGATATATTATTTCACGAAACTACCTTTATGAAAAAAGACTCTTTACAAGCAAAAAAAACATTACATTCTATAACTACTGATGTTGCAAAAATAGCTAAAGATTCAAATGTTAAAAATTTAATTATTATGAATTTCAGTGCAAGATATACTAATTTAGAAGAAGTATTGTATGAAGTTCAAAATATTTATGATAAAGCTGAAATTGGGGAAGAATTAAAAATATATGAAATAAAAAAGTGATGTTTATGTTAATTATATTTGATTATTTTGATGTTATATCTGAAAACTACAATAATTATAAATTTCAAACGTTATTAGATAAGTTATCTAAAAAAAATGATTTGGTTATTTTAACAAATAGTGGAAAAAATTTTAGAGTAATGTTTGAAAGATTATTAATAAATAAATATTTTAAAAAATTATATATTTCTGGAGAAAATAATTTTATTAAGCCATCATTTGAAAGTTTTAATAATGTTTTAAAAGATTATAAAATTGATCCTAAAAATTGTTTGTTTATAGACAACACTTATAGCAATTTTAAAAATTCTAAAATTTTGGGTATTAATAGTATACTTTATTCTAATTTAGAAAATCTAGAAAACGATTTAAAAAAATATTTTTAGGAATTAAAATGAAAATATTAACTATAAATGAAGCTCCAAAGAGTGAACAAGTTTCAGCATTATTAAGACCTTATTTTAAAAAATGGTTTTTTAATAAATATAAAGATTTTACTGAACCACAAAAATTATCTATACCTTCAATTTATTTAGAAAATAATACTTTGATTACTGCTCCAACAGGTTCTGGAAAAACAATTTCTGCTTTTGGGGCTATATTAAATGATTTGTTTAAAAAATCTGAAAAAAAAGAATTAAAAAAAGAAATTTATTGTATTTACATAAGTCCATTAAAAGCATTAATTAATGATGTAGAAAAAAATTTAATGTTGCCATTAGAAGAAATAAAAGTATTTGCAAAAAAAGAAAAAATAGATTTAAATGTTAGTGTAAGTATAAGAACTGGAGATGTAGAAGCAAAAGAAAAAGCTAAGCAATTGAGAAATCCTCCTACTATTTTATGTACTACGCCAGAAACATTAGCAATATTATTGAGTACTACTAAATTTAAAGAGAAATTAAAAAGTGTAAAATATGTAGTAATAGATGAAATTCACGAATTAGCAAATTCTAAACGAGGGGCGCACTTATCTTTAAGTTTAGAACGTTTACAAAATTTAACTGGAAATAAATTAATTAGAATAGGTTTAGGTGCAACATTAGAACCATTAGAAGAAGTAGCTAAATTTTTAGTAGGTTATAACGATAAAAAATTAAGAGATTGTATTATTATAGATGGTAGATTTATTAAAAAAACAAATATTAAAGTTTTTTCACCTAGCCCTGACTTAATTTATATGGATGGAGAACAAATAAATGAAAAGTTATATTCCGAATTAAATAAATTAATTAAAATGCATAAAACTACATTAATTTTTACAAATACTAGATCTGGGACTGAAAGAATTGTTCATAATTTAAAAGAAAATTTTCCTGAAACTTATAGCGAAGAGGATATTGGTGCACATCATTCAAGTGTGTCTAAAAATATTAGGTTAGATTTAGAAAATAAATTAAAAGAAGGAAAATTAAAAGTAATTGTTAGTTCAACAAGTTTAGAATTAGGTATTGATATAGGGTATGTTGATTTAGTAGTACAAATTGGTTCTCCTAAATCCGTATCAAAAGCATTACAAAGAATAGGTAGAGCTAATCACAAAGTTAATTCAATTGCAAAAGGAAGAGTTATTTGTTTAGATAGAGATGATTTAGTGGAAACCAATGTGATGTTTAAAAAAGCAGAAGAATATTGGTTAGATAGGATCTATATTGTTAAAAATTGTTTAGACGTTTTATGTCAACAAATAATTGGTTTAAGTTTAGAAAATAAATGGAATATTAATGATGCTTTTAATTTAATAAAAAATTCTTATTGTTATCATGATTTAAAAGAAGAAGATTATTTTTTAGTTTTAAATTATTTGGCTGGAAAATATCATAGTTTAGAAGAAAAAAAAGTTTATGCTAAAATTTATTTGGATGATGAAAATAAAGAATTTGGAAAAAGAGGAAAATTAGCTAGAGCAATTTATTCTATGAATGTTGGTACTATACCTGATGAAGTTAAAGTTAAAGTAAAAACTAAAGATGGAAAAATTATTGGGTCTATAGAAGAGGATTTTTTATCTCGTTTAACCAAAGGAGATATTTTTGTATTAGCTGGAAATACTTATCAATATTTGTATTCAAAAGGTATGACTGCAACAGTAATTTATGTTAAAGATAAAAAACCAACAGTACCATCGTGGTTTTCTGAACAATTACCATTAAATTATGATTTGGCAATTGAAATAGGCAAGTTCAGATCAGAAATATTTCATTTATTAAAATTAAAATCTAAAACAGAAGTAATTGAATTTGTTTTAGAAAATTATAAAATAAATGATTATGGTGCAAAAGCAATTGTGGATTATTTTTATTATCAATTAAAATTTTTAGAAAAATTAAAAATAATTGATTACCCATCAGACGTAAATTTATTGATTGAAAATTATGTTGATGATAGTGGAAATAAAAATTTAATATTTCATAGTTTGTATGGAAGAAGAGTAAATGATGCATTATCACGAGTTTTTGCATATGTTTTATCAAGATATGTTGAAAGATCAATACCTATTACTGTAAACGATAATGGGTTTATTTTAATGGTTCATGCTGCAGATAAATTTTTGATGCCATCCCCATTAGAATTATTGTCTAGAATAAACAACAAAAATTTTGAAGAATTATTAATATTGGCTATAAAACAAACAGAGTTAGTTAAAAGAAAGTTTAGACATGTAGCATCTCGTTCATTTATGATATTAAGAAATTATATGGGTCATGAATCTAATGTTGGTTGGCAACAAATAAGTTCAGAAAGATTATTTAAAGTTTGTGAATCTATTGAAAATTTTCCAATAATTAAAGAAACATATAGAGAGATAATAGAAGACTATATGGATGTAAAAACTGCTAAAGAAATATTAAAAAATATTGAGGATAAAAAAATTAAAATGAAATTTTTGCCTGAAAGTTCTTTGCCTTCTCCATTTGCACATAATTTATTGGTTTTATCTGATTTAGATATTGTTTTAATTGATGATAGAAAAAAAGCATTATTAGAATTACATAAAAAAATTATTGAGGATGTAGGAATATGATAAAAATTTTTGATAATATTTATTGCATTGATAAAGCATTGTTTTTTAAAAAACAAAAACTTTTAGTTATTTCTGATTTGCAAATAGGTCAAGAATCTTATTTGGCAAATTCTGGTATTTTTGTGCCCCAGTTTCAAACCAATGAAATGATAATTAATTTGAAAAGTTTAATAAAAAAAACTAATGCCCAAACAGTTTTAATAAATGGGGATTTTAAACATAATTTTTCTTCTGCATTAAATCAAGAATGGAGAGAAATATCTAGATTTATATTGGAAATAAAAGAGTTAGTTAAAAATATTGTAATTGTGAAAGGTAATCATGATAATTTTTTACAAAATATATTAAATCAACACAATATTAGATTAGTTAATTTTGCATTAATTGATGAATATTTGTTTTTACATGGCGATAAAAACTTAGATTTTGATTTAAAAAAATACACTACTTTAATAATAGGTCATGAACAACCAGCAATAGTTTTGCGTCAAGGTTTTGAAAAGTTTAAAATTCCTTGTTTTTTGTATGGTAAAACTTTTGATGAAAAACAGTTTATATTATTACCTAGCTTTTCTCCTTTATCATCTGGTGTTGAAATAAATAATATTGAAAAAAAAGATTTATTAAGTCCTATCCTTAAAAACAATTTAGATTTAGATTCTTTGAAAGTTATAGCTATAGATAAAGATGCTGGAATTTTAAAATTTCCAGAAATTAAAAAGTTAAGAGAATTATTGTTTTTTTAATTCCATCAAAATATTTATTGCATCTTTTATATCTTTAGTGCTTTGTTTATTTTGGGATACATTTAATTTATTTTTTAAAAATTTAATATGTTTGTTAATTTCTGTAATTGATAAATTAGGTATAGTAAAAATATATCCTGTTAATGCTCTTAGATATTCTGGTGTTGAATTATTTAATTCTGAAACTAACCTCTCAAAAATTTTTCTTGCTGAATTTCTCTGATTGGCATTATCTAAGCAGTAAGCTTTTATTAATTCTCCTTTTACTTCTAATTTTTTATCTCCTATTTCTTTTGCAAGTTTTATAAATTCATCTATATTCTTAAATACCTTTGAATAGTTTTTATTTTTTCTTAATGCTTCAAAATAAACCCAAGAAACATTTAATTTTACTGGATAATCTAATGGTATAGATTCATATATTTCAATAATTGTAGAATACATTTCTTTGTCATAAAAATATCTTAATGATTTATATAGGGAAAAATTATCAAATTCATAATTTTTTATTTTTTTAATAATTTCTTCAATTGCTAATTTAGGTTTGAATTTTATCAAAAACAAAATTTTTTTTAATTCTAATAATTCCATTTCCCTTTTATTTAAGTTTTTAGTTTTGGCCATATTATAAGTAATGGAAAAAGAAGTAGTATCATTAATTTCTAAGAAAAAATCTAACAATTCAAAAATTAAATTTAAATTTGGTTTTATGTGGCTATATTTTTTTAGAATAATTTTTATTTCATCATATTTTTTTAAATTTTTTAGTATGCCTATATAGTTTCCCAAAATATTGTTCATATCTATATTTTTACTTTCTGCCAAATAAAAAATTCTTTTTGCCACATCATAATTTCTTAAATATTTTGCACATTCTATAGCTAAATAAAAAACTCTTTCGTTGGTATTTCCTAATTCTATTAAACTTTTTAAACCTCTTAAAGCAGAATGATAATCTTTTTTTTGTATTTGGTTATTAATTTTATCTATTTTTTTTGCTTGTTTTTGTGTAGATCTAGTAATGGTTGGAAGTTCTTTAATTTTTCTACGTATAGGTTCTAAATTTTTAGGCATAATATCCCTAATAGTCTTTTTTCAAATTTTTTCCTTTTAATCCTTTAGTATCATCTGGATTAATATCAAAATCTACTCGATCTCCAACAGAAACATTTTCTCTTAATGAATTAGTAGAAACAAAATATTCTAAGCCATCATCACCAGAAACAACAATAAATTTTTTAGGTAAATTCTTGATTTTAATTATTCCTTTCATAAACTTCAACTCATATATTATAATATATCTATAAATATATAAATTTAATTAAAAAATTACATTTTTCCTATAAATTCAGAAAATTTATTATTATCAAATTTTCTTAAATTATAATCAATTGGTAGTAATTGATTATATTTAGACCAGCCAAACCTTTTATCTAAAAGTAAAATAAATGCTTTATCTGTTTCAGATCTTATACCTCTTCCACAAGCTTGAACTATTTTGGATATTGTAGGATATAAATAAGCATAATTCCAACCTTGAACTGTTTTTTTATCATAAAATTCAATTAATGCATTCATTTCGTAATCAGGTTCTGGAAAAGGAAAACCTACCATTATTATTCCAATTAAATCATCACCAGGATAATCTACACCTTCTGAAAACGATCCACCTACTACTGCAAATAATACTGAACCAAAACCAACTTTATTTTTTTTGAAATTTGCAATTAATCTTTTAGTTTGTGTAACATTTTGATTTTTTTCTTGAACATATATTTTTTTAATTATTTTTTGAGAAATTCTTAAATATACGCTTTGTAATATATCATAACTTGGAAAAAATACAGCTATATTTCCAGATACTTTGTTTGTAATATTAATTATAATATCTATAATTTTTGGTATACTTTCTTTTCGTTCTTCATATTTTGTTGTTACATTATCAAAATACATAACTAATTTATTTTCATTAGGAAACGGACTTTTAAATTGTTTGAAATAAGGTCTTTTTATACCTAATAATTCAGAATACATATTAAGAGGGCTAAATGTTCCAGACATTAAAATACAACCAAAACATTCTTCAAAAATAACATCAGATAAATATGATGGATCTAAACCTTTGATATGAATTGTATCTTCTGTTTTATATCTCGTTTTTACTTTTGAATCATGCATCCATGCTAAAATAAAATTAAAAATTTTGTTTAGATTCGATTTTTTTTTATCTAATTCTAAAATATAATCGCAAGCAGTTGCCAAAGATTCTAATATTTCTGAATTTTCAAATAATGTGCCAAAAGAATTTGTATCTAAAAAACCATTTTTTAAATTATTAAAACAATATTCAAAATCTTCTAAAAATTCAGTAATATCATAAATTTTTTCTTTTGGTACTTTTTCCCAATCTTTTTTTGCATTTATTATTTGTTTTAAAGATAAGTTATCAGACAAAATATTTCTTAAACGTGATGGTAAATTGTGGGCTTCATCAAAAATAAAAATTACATCTTCCAAACCAATATTTATTTTGTTAAATATATTGTTTCTAATTTTATTTATGAATATATGATTTACATCACAAATTATAATATTTGCGCTTTTTGCTACCTTTAAACCCATTTCATAAGGACAAAGTTGTTTACTATTACATAACTCTCTAAACTCTTCCGCACTTTCTATTTTATATTCATTTATAAAATCGTTAACTACGTTTGTTTTAAAAGGTCCATGTCCATTTGCATTTAAATAGGGATAACAACTTTGATTTTTTATTTTTTTTTCACATAATTCATAAAATTCTGGCCCCAAATTATACAAAAAAGGATCTATACATAAATTGCTTTTTGATATTAAATCTAAGGCAATAAATTTTTTATCAAATTTTTTATTTATTTCTTTAATAGTATCTATTACTATTTTATGTTGCGAATTTTTAGGAGTTACAAAAAATATTTTTTTATTATTTTTTTCTGCATATTCTAAAGCAACAGCTAAAGAAGCATCAGTTTTTCCTAAACCCGTTGGTGCTTCAAATAATCCTATTAAATTATTATTTAAAACATAATCTATTTCTTTAATTAATACGTCCTGTCCAAGCCTAATTTTATTGTGTCTAAAATACATATAAATCTAACCTATTATTAAATATGTTTCAATTAATGCACCTATAAAAATACAAGCTATAGATGCAAAAAGAATTATTGTTAAATCTATTAAAATCTTTTTTAAGTTAGATCTTATATTTATATAATGTCCATGAAGGATTGCAGAAATAATGCCTCCAGATATTGCCGCCAAAAAATATGCAAAGAATTCAAAAATTCCATGTGGTAGTAAGCCAAGACCTAAAAAAGAACCATGTAAAAAGGCAATTAATTTTCCCGAACTAAAATTTGCATAAATAGGTATTAGAGATATTATTTCAGCTCCTACTATAGTTCCAAAAACACTAGCTTGATATATAATAATGAATAACGCCCCAACACCAAATAAAAAAGAAAATAAGAGAATTGCTAAAATAACCCCCAAATTATTTAGAAAAATATATCCAAATAAACCTTGAGGGTTTGATAAATATAAATTTCCACTTATGTTTATTGTATCTTTAATATTATCTACAGTATTTAAAGTATTCAATTGTTCTGTAAATATTATTTCTTTGTAAGATACAGGTAAAAATACAAATAATAAAGTAAATATTACTGAAACAGTAATAAATATTTTCAAATAAATTTTAATTAAAAAACCATATTTTGCAAAAAATTTTTTTTCTTTTGACAAAACTATTTTTTCTCTTGTAAAATATACTCTATTTAAAAAATACATAAAGGCAATAGTAGTAAATGCTATTGATAAAATACTTGTATTTTGTTTAAAAAAAATTAAAGATATGCCTATAGAAAATAAACAAATTATAGCTGTATATATAAAAAGAAGAAATTTATTTTTTAATAATGAATCAGTAGGAAATATACTTTCTAAAACCATAAATAAATAAATACAGAATAAATATAAATGCTATTATTATATATAATATAAGTTAGTAGGTGATGTTATGGATAGAACTCATTTAGAAAAAACATTAGTTTTATTAAAACCCGATGCTTTGCAAAGAGGTATTTGTGGAGAAATAATTCATAGATTTGAAAGAGTGGGCCTAGATATAGTTGCTATGAAAATGATTTGGATAGATAAAGATTTTGCAGCAAAACATTATTTTGATGTTAAAAAAAGACATGGTGAAAAAGTGTTAAATAATTTAACAGCGTATTTAATAGATGGTCCTGTTATAGCAATGGTTTTAGAAGGTGTAGAATCAATAGCTATAGTGAGAAAAATGGTTGGTGCAACTTATCCTTTTGATGCTATTCCAGGAACTATTAGAGGAGATTTTTCACATATTTCTAAAGATTATGCTAACAAATATGAAAAAACAGTATCAAATTTAATTCATGCATCATCTAAAAAAGAAGATGCAGAATACGAAATAAATTTATGGTTTGATAAAAGCGAAATTCATTCTTTTGATAGATTAAGTGATAGATATATTATTTAGGTGTTAGATGTTAGAATATATAGATACTCTTGAATCAAAATTAAAAAATGCGGATTACTATAGAATAAATATTATTGAAAAAGAAATCCAATCTTCTGAAATTAAAGAAGGGGTTATTGATCAAATTATAGATTCTCAAAATAAAGGTTTAAGTATATTTTATACTTTTGGGAAATCTAGTTATTTTTACTCTACAAATAATTTAGAAAATGTAAAAAATTTTAATGTAAATAAAGATATTAAAAAAATTAAAAATTTAGATTATGTTCCTAAAGAGTCTGGAATAACAGATAGTAAAAAAATAGGAACTAAATCTAAAAATAATTTTGAAGATGTAGTAAAAGAATTAAAAGATGTTTCTAAATTAAGTCCAAATATAAAATCTCATAATATATCTTATAACACAATCAATGAAAAAAGATACACTATTTGTGAAAATACAAATATAAAACAAGAATTTAATTATGGTATTTTATATAATCATATCACTGCAAAATCAGGAAATAAAGTAAAAAGTATAACTGATAGGATTTGTAAATCAACTAATTTAGATAATTTTTATAAAACCATTTTAGAAAATAATGAAGAAAAAGAAAAGTTAGTAATAAAAAGTTTAAAATATAAAGAAGGTATAAAAGGGGAATTTAAAACAATTTTATATGGCGATATTACTGATTTATTATGTCATGAAGCAATAGGTCATTCTTTAGAATCAGATCTCACATATTACAAAGAATCAATATTATGGAATAAATTAAAAGAAAAAATAGGTCCTGAAAATATAACTTTATATGATGACCCTAGTCCTAATACAAATTATTTTGGAGTTTTTTATTATGATGATGAGGGCTTTCCTGCAAAGAAAAAAGCGTTAATTAAAAATGGATATGTAAATGATTTTATTTTGACAGATAAACATTCTCAATTATATGATTTAAAAAATAATGGTGGTGCAAGATGCGAATCATATTTGCATAAACCAATTCCTAGAATGTCTAATACTTATTTGAAACAAGGCGATCTAACTTACGAAGAATTAATACAAGAAATGAAGAATGGGGTAATTTTAAGGCAAGGTAGTGGGGGACAAACAAATCCTATGACTGGAACATATCAGTTTGGTATTGGCTTTATTGATGTTGTAAAAAATTCAGAAATAGTTGAAACTAGAAATAATGTTTCTTTTAGTGGGAATATTTTTGATGCATTAAATCAAATTGAATTAATTTCTAAAAGTTATGGGGAATATTTTCCTGGATTTTGTGGTAAAAACGGACAAAAAGTCTTTGTAGGTGGTGGAAGCCCACATGTATTGTTAAAAAAGGTGCGATTTAAATGAATTTTAGATATATACTTTTCGATAATAAACAAATTGAAATAAATTCTATAAATTATAAAATCGTATCTATAGATGAAGTAAATAATACAAAAATAAATTTGGATGTAATTCATAATAACAAAAGATATTTTAAAAAAATAGATTTTGATGATTTTAAAAATAAAGATAAAATAATAAAAAATATGATTAAATTTGGCAAATATAAAGAATTAAAATTTTATGGCAATTTTCCAAAATATAAATTTGATGATTTAAAACTTGTCAACGAATTAAAGAATTTAAATTTAAATAATCTTTTAAAATATGTTGATGAATTAAATAAGGAAATAAAAACATTAAATGATTTAATAAGTTTTAAAGTTTACTTAAATAAAGAATCAATGTTTACAGAATATAATTCAAAAGATGTAGAATATAATTTTGAAAAATCTTTAGTAAGTATTATGTGTGATTGCCAATTTAAAGATTTGGAGAATATAAATATTTGTACTTATGATATATTTTCACAAAAAAAAGGAATTAATATAAAAAATATAATCAGGGATATTAAAAAGAAATATAATTTAAAAAGAAATCAAGTGGAATGTAATACTAATATAAATAATTATAATTTAATGTTTGATCCAGAAGTTTTTGCAGATCTTATAGAGTATTATATAATTAACAATTCAGATTTAGAGAATTATATTAAAAAAGATACTTTTTTACAAAATAGTGTTTTTGATTTTAAATTGAATATTTTAGAAAAACCGTTTATAAAAAATAGTGTTTTTTCTTTAGCTTTAGATTATGATTTTGTTCCTACAAAAGAAAAATATATTATTCAAGATGGGAAGTTAGTAAATTATATTTGTGATTTGAATACAGCATTTAAATATAATAAAGAGCCATCAGGAAATTTTTTACCTAATTCTATTACAAATATTATTGTAAATAAAGGAGATAAAAGTTTTAATCAATTAATAAAAAATTCTACAATATTAATAACTGATATAATAGGATTACATACTAGTAATAGAAAAGAAGGTACATTAAATGTATCCTGTGAAGGAGTTTTATTTGTAAATGGTAAAAAATCTAAATCCTTTAAGGATATAAAATTAAATGTGAATATTGTAGACTTATTTAAAGATATAGAATTATCTAAAGAAACAAAACAAATTAATAACTATAATTTGCCATATGTTTATTGTAAGAGGAAATAATATGCTACCTATAGAACACATTTTTTTAGGATTTATTCCTACATTTTTTTTTATTTCTGAATATAATATTTATTTCGCAATTTTGTTTTATTTTTCAACAATATTTATAGATTTTGATCATTATATTTATGCTTTGCTAATTACAAAATTTAAAACAATAGATATTTTTAAAGCCTATGATTTTTTTATTGAATTTAAAACCAAATCTACAATTATTAATCCTTTATTTATTTTTCATACTATTGAATTTATGAGTGTATTTTTAGTATTGGGTTTATATTTCCATAATATGTATTTTATAGCTGTATTTTATGGTTTGATATTTCATTTATTTTTGGATTTTTTAGATGTTATTATATCAAAAATAAAGAAACAAAATATTCATTATAAGAAGATATCTATAATTTATTACTTAATTAAATATAAACTTTTAAAAAACAAATAAAAAAAAAGAAAATAAGTTTATTTTCTTCTTTCTTCTTTTTGGTTTATAATTGTATTCCAATTATTTCCTATATTATATACAAATAATGCAAATAACATTATAATGATATAAAATAAAACCCACATGAATGGTTTAAATGCCACAACTATGTTTAAATAAGGATCACTGTTATAATTGTAAGGATATAAGGATTGCCCTGTAGAATCATAAAAGTAAGTTGCACAAATTTTTGATTCGTCAAAATTAGTTGCTTTTTCATAACACTTATCTATGTTTAATAATACATCCCATTGATGGAATAAATTTGCAAAACTTATTATAAATCCAAATAAGCCTAGAAAAAAAATGAATGTGCTTATTAAATTTAGTACATTAAATTTATGTTTACCATTGTTAATATAAACTATTTTATGTAAAGCCATAATCTCACCAATAAGATAAATTACTTATAATATATAAATGTTTTTATTGTTAAATAATAATATGAGGGCTAGAAAAGTTGAAAAATAATGAGTATAATTAAAAAAAAGAAAACTGCCCAATTGTTTGTAGATGAAGCTGTAGCTAGAATTAGAAAAAAGCCAAAGGATTTATTTGAAAGTTTAGAATTAAAATCAGAAACTCCTTTAGGGGATTTTGGGTTTTATTTGCCAAATGGTAAGAGAATAATGAATTTTAAAATAGATATTAGAAATTCTATTTTGTTTATATCTGAATTTAAAATTGAAAATTGGGTTGGGGAATCTTCTTTTAGTAAAATTGGTTTGGGAAGTTATATGATGAACTATATAATTAATTTAGCCAAGGCCAAAAATTTGAAAAAAATAAGTTTAGATAGTGTTCTTTCTGCAGTTGATTTTTATAAAAAATTTGGATTCAAAATTGTTAAGTTAAATGATAAGTTAGTTAAAATGGAATTAAGTTTATAGATTTTAATTTTCTATTTGATTCTTTAAAACTCTTCCTTTAGGGATTTGATTTTTAATTTTATTTTGAGATAATAAGCCAACACCTAAAACATCTTTTTTGTATTTTAAAATAACATAATTATTTTTATACTCTTTTTCTTGAGTTTTATCTAAATCATATCCATGAATATATTGATTATATTCTTTTTCATTTAATTCGTAAATATTTTCTTTAATGTTATTATTTAAATAAATTGCAAAATTACTTGTTATTTTTGGGACTTCTAAATAATTTCTTAATGCTCTAAAACCTATAGAATTAATTGTTATACCTTTATTTGAAAAAGGTATAAAATTTTTAGTTTTTTTATTTGTAATCCAAACATCATTTCCTTTTTTTAAAAAATTATAACTTTCCAAAAAATTTATTTCTATACCATATATTTCATTTAAAAAACTATAAATTCTTTTAATATCTATTTTTTCTAGTTCTTCATATTCAGATATTATTTTTTTGTCATCTTGCATACGAAAAAACCTTCTATCTTTGCCTTTTGTGGCCATATTCTCACACTCTTTTTAACTTCTGAATTATATTCTATATTATTATAATTAGTTATTCCATTAGATGTATTTAAACCTTCAAATTTTAAATTTTCTACCTTTAAATCATATTTTTCTAAAGCGTAATTAATGATTTCTTCATTTTCTTCTGGAGATAACGTACAAGTAGAATAAATTAATGTTCCATTTGGTTTTAATGCAGTATATGCTGAATCAAATAATTGTTTTTGTAAAATAGATAATTGTGAAACTTTATTTTGAGACCAAGCATACCTTGACTTAATTTCTTTTTGAAATGTACCTTCACTTGAACATGGCGCATCCAATAATACTTTGTCAAAAATTTCTGGAAAATTTTTAAATTTTCTACCATCATTTCTTGTAATTATGCAATTCAAACAACCAGATCTATCTAAATTTTCTTGCAATGATTTAATTCTTTGTATTAATGGTTCATTAGCAACAATTAAACCTGTATTATCTAAATGCATCGCAATTTCTGAAGTTTTTGATCCTGGTGCAGCACACATATCTAAAATATACTCTTCTTTTTGTGGATTTAAAGCAATTACTGGCAACATAGATGATGTTTCTTGAACATATATTTTGCCTAAAAAATGTTCTAAAGTATTTCCTATTCTTATGTTTTCATTTTTAGATATAAAATAACCATATTTATACCAAGGCATTTGTTCCAAAATAAAACCTTGTTCTTTTAAACAGCCTACTATGTTTTCTGGTTTGTCTTTTAAAATATTTATTCTAATGCTTTTTTTTAGCGGACTGTCTAGTGTTTTTAATAACTCTTCTAATTCTTCATTATTTAACAATTTAGACATTTTATCTACAAAATCTTTAGGAAAAAACATAAAATCACAGAATACATTTATAAACTTTTTCAAATAAATAATATTTCAGTTATAATAATTATAACAATACTTGTTTTTAAAGTATTACCTTTTTAGACCTTTGTGGTCCCTTAGCTCAGTCTGGTAGAGCAACGGGCTTTTAACCCGTGTGTCGTGGGTTCGAATCCCACAGGGATCATATTTTTAAATAAAATCTTATTTTATATTTTCTATTTTAATCCGTTTAATATATATATTTTTTGTTTTTATTCTTATAATGACTTACAATATTTTATTTGGAATTTGTTCTTTAGGTACTGGACATGTAGCTAGAATATTGCCTTTAATTAAAGAATATTTAAAACAAGGAAACAATATTTATGTGTTATCTGAAAAGAACGTTATTGAGTTTTTAAAAAATGATTTGGCACAAGAATTTCCAAAAAACAAAAATTATTTTTTGTTTGAGAAAGAAAAAGTTTATCCTAAATTTGAACGTGGAAAAAATATGTTAACCTATAAATTAAATTTAATTATAGATGGATTAAAAATGCCACATAGAATAAAATCTGAAAATAAAATTGTAGAAGAATTTGTTAAAAAATATAACATAGATTTTACTATTGGTGATGGGGATTATTCTATGTACTCTAAACAAGTTCCTAGTTTTATGTTTATTCATCAAATTGAGTTTATGTTTAGAGGATTATTTTATATTGCTAGAAAAATATCTAGTTATTTTAATTTAAGTATATTCAAAAAATATACTCAAGTTTTTGTTTATGATATAAACGGAGAAAATAGTTTATCTGGAAAATTAGCACATAATTGGTTTGCAAAGAAAGCAAATGTGAAATATATAGGTATAACAAGTCATTACAAAAAAATAGCTGTAGAAAAAGATATAGACTATTTAGTAATAATTAGTGGTTATTTAGCAGAACATAAAGTAGATTTTTATAATAAATTAATAAAAATATTAGAAAAAAAACCAGGTAAAAAAATATTTATTATGGGAGATTACGTTAATGATTATCATAAAAAATTAAAAGGTAATATAGAAGTATATTCTTCATACAAAGGTTTAGATAAACATAAAATATTTAATAGAGCAAAAATGATTGTTTCTAGAACAGGATATACTACATTAATGGATTTGATTGAATTTGAAAAACCAGCAGTTTTAATACCTACTCCACATCAAAGCGAACAAGAATATCTTGCTCAATATCATAAAAATAAAGGTTATTTTAATATAGTTGATTCACAAAAAAAATTATCTGAAAAAACATTCATAATAAATAAACACAATACAAGAAAACTATATAAAAATAATTTTGGTAAAAGTGAAAATAATATAAGAGATGTAATAAAATCAATTTCTAAACATTTATAAATCTGAAATGGTTTTAATCTCTATGTTATCGTAAGGCTTTTTTTGTTTTAAACTTATTTTATTTTCATTATTTAAAAGAAGTAAACTTATTATTAATGAATTAGTAGTTTTAATATTATTTTTTAATTCAAAATATGTTGTTTCTTTTTTATTTTGTAAAAAATCATAAATTCTTGTTTTTAATTTAAAATAACTTTCAATTTTTATTAAATAGTCAAAATTTTTTTTTCTTTTTTCTTTGCCTTTGTTATCTACCCTATAAAACATATTTTTTAATTTTTTTTCTAATTCTAAAAGTTCATTATATTTTGCAATTAATTCTTCATTTTCAGGTAAATTTTCTAAAGGATTTTCATTTAAGTTTTGAATTTCATTTAATTCTTCTTTTATATTTTGTTCTAATTCTCTTAAACCAATTCTTCTTGCTTTACTTTTTAATAATATTGTACAAATTAAAACAATTAATGATGCATGTTTTAAATTTTCTTTGTCATATGCATCTTGAATAAGTTTATCTAATAATTCGGAAACATTTAAATCCCAGATATTCATGCCATATTTTCTTATTAAATTGTGTAAAGTATTTTGCCAGGTATTTTTTTCAATTAATTCAAAAAATTCATTTAGTGTTTTTTGGTTTATATCTTCTTTAATCATAATCATCAAGTAATAATATATCTAAAAATATATAAATTGTTTTTTGGAATACGTTTATTTCCAAAATTTAGTTATGAAGCCACTGGGACTCGAACCCAGATAAACGGGGCCGAAACCCGTTAGGTTATCCGATTACCTCATAGCTCCATAAATATATTATGCCTAAATCTTTATAATCTTATAATTGGTTAAATGCTTCGAAACATATAAAAAGGTAGCGTGTCAATAATATATATTACTTATTTTAAGTTATATAATAAAGGTGATTTTAATGGCTATTTGTGTGAGCTGTAAAAAAGACGTAGATAAATATGTTAAATTTAAATGCCCAGAATGTGGTGCAGAAATAGTAAGATGTTCTAAATGTAGACTTTTAGAAATAGATTATAAATGCCCTAAATGTGGTTTTAAAGGTATATAGGTGTTTTAAATGGGAGATATATTATTAGTTTATGAAGTAACTTTAGAAGATCAAGAATTAATTGATAAAGTAGAAGAAGCAATAAAAAAAATAACTGTTGGACAATTACAAGAAGTTAAAAGAGCGCCATTTGTTTTTGGAACTGAATTATTAAGGGTTGCAATTATTGTGCCTGATAAAACAGATGGAATTTCTGATGCTGTTGAAACATTTTTAAATAGCATTGAAGGTGTGTCTTCTATAAATAATGTTGCAACAACTTTAATTTAGGTGAATATATGGTATTTATTGGAGATATAATAGCAAGAGAAGAAGAATACATAGGTGGTAGAGGTACTTATGTTGATGACGAAGGAAATATACGCGCAACAGTAATAGGCAAAGTAAATAAAAATGATGAAAAAAAAATAATATCTGTTAGAGGAAAAATGAATTTAGCAAGAAAAGGAGATTATGCTTTTGGTTTTGTAAGTGATGTTAAAGATAAAGTAATAATGATAAAAATTCAAGAAATTAAAGATCCAAAAAATAATTCTAAAGCTATGTTAAAAAATTCAGGAATTATATTTATTCAAAATTTAAGTAATGGTTTTTTAGACAACCCTAAACAAGCAATTAAAATTGGAGATTTAATAAGAGCACAAGTAATTGATGAAGATGCAACCGCATATATTTTGAGTTTAAAAGAACCAAATTGTGGAGTATTTTTAGCAAAATGTTCTTCTTGTAGATCTGATTTAAAATTTAAAGCAAAAGATAAAAATAGTAAAGATTTGGCATTGATGGTTTGTCCGAAATGTAATAATTTAGAAACTAGAAGAATTACTAGAGATTATGTTTATGGGAGTGATTTAAATGAAAATTAAATTTATTGAAGAAACTTCTGAAAAATTAAAATTTGAATTATTAGATTCAAAATATACTATACCAGAAATGTTAAAAAATCAATTATTAACACATAAAGAAGTAATTATGGCTTCAGGATTATTAGAACATCCAGAAGATAATAAATGTATTTTTGTATTAACTGTAAAGAAAGGATCAAATCCAAGAGAAATTTTAATTAAAACAATAGAAGAATTACAAAAAGAAGTTTTAGATTTTAAAAATCAAATGATTAAAGAATTACCAAAAGATAAAAAATAATGGTTCTTATGAAATTCTGGAAATATTTTGATTTATTTTATCCTTATGATAAACTAATTGAATTTCTCAAAAAAAAAGGTTTTGAAAATAAACCTTTATCTTATTTTATTTTTATAATTTATGCTTTATTATTAGCATTTATTCTTTTAAAATTATTGGCTTTAATATTGGGCTCGCATGAAGCAATGATGATAGTAGTATCAGGATCTATGGAACCAAAATTAAATGTTGGAGATATAGTTGTTTTGTTTAGTCCTAAAACAATAAATACTAATTATATAGATTTAAATATGAACATCAAAGATGTACCTATAAGTAATTATGCTGTAGCCAAATATAATATTCCTGATTTAAATTTAATTTTAAATAATTCTGAAATGGTTTATTTTATGCTTTATTATAATTTTTTAGAAAAAAATTGTATTGATAAAAATTGTTTATTAACTGATTTTTATTATAATAAAAAATCAGCAGATTTTGAATATGTAAAAAAAATGTATCTTTCAAAAAAATATAATTTTTATGATTTAAATTTATATATTGATAATAAATTAGTAAACTTAGATAATACTTCTGATATCGTGGTTTATTATTCAGAATTACAAAAAAAAGAAATAATCCATAGAGCAGTATTAGGAATAAATGCTTTGGATGGTACATATTATTTAACAAAAGGAGATAACATAAAAACAAATTTTTTATTTGATGCTGATGGGGGGTTTTATATAAATAATCAAAAAGAATTATTTAAAGTGGATTATATTTATCCTTCAGCTTTGCCTAAAGAAAAGCTTTTATCTAAACATCTATTTAAAATTCCTTTTTTGGGTTGGGTTAAATTAGGCCCTGCAAAACTATTTGGATTTTAATTGTTTTAATTTGTAAATAACATTAAAAAATAAAAAATAGAAAAGTGCGTTTGCACTTTTAATTTACTTAACTCTAATTATTCTAACTTTGTCGTCATCTCTTAAGTATTCAATTTCTGAACCATTTGTTATTTTGCTTAAAATTTCTGCTTCTTTTGGTTTTGGACTAGAAAATGTTTCATAAGATTGTAAATCCATTATTTGATAACTTTCTCCCATATCTGCTACAACTTGTGCATTTCCTCTATCTACAATAGGAGATTTTACTTCGTCTCCACCAGAATATAAGGCATTACATTTCTTATCTGTAAAAACATCTACAGCAACTATTCTTATTTTTGCTGCTCCGTGTTTTCCTGGTTTTGAATGATCTAAAGAAGTAATTTTACAAGGTAAACCTTCAATATCTATTAGGTTTCCTACTTTTAGACTATTTACTGCAATATATTTGAAATCTGACATTATCTCACCTTTTAAATAGTAATTATTAAATACTTATAAAATAAATTCAAAAGTGTTTATAAATCCTCTTGTAAATACTTATTTTAAAAAGTTTGCTATATTAATATATAATATATTAGTTGTTGGAAACGAAATTAATATAAATACTTTGAGGTAAATTTATTTACTTATTTTTATATTTATATATAAATTAATAAAAAGAGAGGGATATAAATGACAAGTGTTTACGATGTTCCTGCGCAAGAATTAATTGCGAAGGTAGCAAATGATTTAAAAAGCAAAATAAAAGCACCTGAATTTTCAGAATATGTTAAAACAGGGGTTTCAAGAGAAAGAAGTCCGGATGATAAAGATTGGTGGTATACAAGAATAGCTTCTATGTTAAGAACCTTTTATACTAAAAACGCTTTAGGCGTAAATATTTTGAGAGGTTATTATGGAGGGGCTAAAAGAAGAGGAGCAGCACCTACAAAACATGAAAAAGGTTCTGGTAAAATAACTAGATTAGCTGTTCAAGAATTAGAAAAATTAGGTTATTTACAAAAAACAGAAAAAGGAAGAATAATTACATTAAAAGGTAGACAATATTTAGATAATTTTGCAAAAGATTTGACTAAAAAAGCAAAGTGATTAAATGGATGATAAGGATATAGAACTATTATTATACAAAGTTCTTACTCCAGATGCAAGACAAAGATTAAACAATATTAGATTGATTAATGAAGAAAGATATTTGCAAATAAGTAAAATTATTTTATCTTTAGTACAAGGAAATAAAATTAATATTCCTTTAGAAGATGAAGATTTAAAAATATTGTTAATAAAAACAATGCAAAATAAAGAAATTAATATTATTAGGAAGTGAATATTATGAGTACAAATAAAAGTTCAGAATTAAAAACCTTTTTAAGAACTGCAAGAAGAAAAGTAGGTAAAGGTGTTTTTAGTGCTCCTGTATGGGTTATGCAAAAAACAGGTGAAAGATTATATAATAAAAAAGCTAAAAGAACTTGGGACAAAACAAGTTTTGGTCATGAGTTTGGTAATAAAAAAGGTGATTAAATGACTAATTTTGAAGAAAAAAAAATAACTGTTGGTATTGATATTAAAGATAAAAATTATAAACATAAAGCAAAACATGCTATGTCTGCTTTTAGACAACAAATCTTAAAACATTTTAGAACTACTAATTGTGTAATATCTAAAAATTTGAATGAATTTTTTTGGGCTAAAGGTAGACCAAATGCACCTTCAAAAGTATCTATAATAGGAATCACAAAAAATAATAAAATATATTTATTTTTAGATACTCCCGAAGATTTAAAAAACAAAGATATTTTAATTAAAGGTAAGGAAGAAAAAAAAGAAACTAAACCTTCAAAAGATTTAGAATTAAAAACTGAAAGTAAAGATTTAAATGTAGAAAAATCAAAACCTTCAAAACCTGCAAAAAAAGTAGAAACTAATGAAAAGAAAAAAGAAAAAAAAAAGTGAAATGAAATGGTAATGGAATTAGAAAAATTAAAAATAATTGATTCATCACATATTGGAATTCATGTTGCATTAGGAAATAAATTTGCAATAGTTCCTGAAGAAATTAAAAGTAATCAATTAAAAACCATTGAAAATATTTTAAAAGTTAAATGTATAAAATATAATATTGCTGGTTCAAACATAAATGGTGTTTTATGTAAAATAATTGATAATAAAATTATTTTATCTAAAGCTTCAGAAAAAAAAGATGTTGAATTTTTTAAAAAACAAGGATTTGAGGTTTTAGTTTTAAATTCTTTTTATGCTATAGGTAATTTAATTGCAAATTTAAATAATAAAATTATAATAAGTACTGAATTTGATGAAAAAACTACCGAAAAAATAAAAGATTTTTTAGGTATAAAAATAGAAAAATTCATATTAAGTGATATTTTAACCATTGGAACTTGTGTAATTGCAAACAAAAATGGTTTTGCTATTTCTCCAATTGCTAGTGAAAAAGAAATTTTATATTTTGAAAAATTATTAAAAGTTAAAGGTAATATTGCTACAGTAAATTATGGTGATGGATTTATAGGAAATGGATTATTAGTTAATGATTCAGGAGTATTAGTTGGAGAAAATACTACTGGTTATGAATTAATTAGAATAAATGATATTTTTTTTGAGTGAGGTGTTTTTATGGTTGTTAAAAAAGAAGAAAAAGTTAAAAGTACAAAACAAAATTCTAAAAAATTAGAAGATATTAATAATGAAAAAAAAGAGGCAAAAAAAATTGAAATAACTCCTCAAATGGCCCAAAAATTATTTGGAGATGAAAGAAAAAAATTAGAAACTTTAAACAATTCTATTAAAAAAGTTGAATCTGATATTTTTGAATTAGATAAAACCATTTTTACTATAAATCAAATGAAAGATTCTAAAGAAAATGATATCTTTGTAAATTTAGGTAATGGTGTTTATGTTAAAGCAAAATTAGATAATTCTAATAAATATAATTTAATGACTCCTGCAAACGTAATGTTAGAAAAAACATCTGAAGAATTATTAGAAAAATTTAATAATAGAAAACAAAATATGTTAAAAGAACATGATAGATTAAAAAATCTTTATTTACAAACAGAAAAAAATGTTAATCAATTATATACTTTTTTAAACAAAATGCAAAAAAAACAGTAAATGATTTGACATGTTTGAGTTATTAAAAAAGGGTTTAAAGAGTTTATCTAATAAAATTGGATTAACAAAACCAGAAGACTCTAAACCCAGTGAAAATTTAGATTCTTCACAAAGTCTTGAAAACCAAAAAGTTATTGAAAAACCACCTAAAGAATCTTTTAATAAAACTATTTCTAAACCAATTATTAAAACTGTTAATGAAAATGAAGTTTTAATTACTAAAAAAGAATCTAAAAAAAAATTTATTAAAGTTGAAGATAAGAAAATAGAACCAAAATTAGACTTGTCTGAAGAATTAAAAGAATTAGAAAATGAATTAGAAATAGAACAACCAAAATTAAAAGATGAAATTAAAGAAGAGCCAAAGCTAGAGAAGAAAGTATCTATTTTTACTAAAATTAAAAGTGCATTTTCTGAAAAATATTTTCTGTCTGAAAAAGAAATAAATATTATTTTAGAAGATTTTGAATTATCTTTATTGCAAAGTGATGTTTCATTAGAAGTTAATGAAATTTTAATATCAAATTTAAAAGATAAAATCAAAAGAGATGGATTAGCAAAAAACAATCAAGACGAATATTTAAAACAAATGTTTTTAGACATTATTTTTGAAAATTATCCTAAATCATTAGATGAAAGTTTTTTTAAACAATCTAAAAAACCATTTACTATATTATTTGTAGGTACAAATGGTTCAGGTAAGACTACTAATATTGCTAAATTGGGTTATTATTTAAAATCTATAAATAAAAGTTGTGTGTTTTCTGCTTCTGATACTTATAGGGCTGCGGCAATTGATCAATTAGAGGGTCATGCAAATATATTAAATATACCTATAATAAAAGGGAAATATGGTCAAGATCCAGCATCTGTGGCTTATGATGCTGTTAATTTTGCTAAATCCAAGAATTATGATTTTGTTTTAATTGATTCTTCTGGAAGACAAGATAATTCTCAAAATTTAATGAAAGAATTAGAAAAAATAAAAAGAGTTATAAATCCGGATTATATTGTTTTTGTTGCTGAAGCTATTTCTGGTCAAACAGCTTTAATGCAAGCAGAATCCTTTAATAAATACACTAACTTTGATGCCTTTATTTTAAGTAAAGTAGATGTTGATGAAAAAGGTGGCACATTATTATCCATATCCTTAGGTTTAAAAAAACCAGTTCTGTTTTTAGGAGTGGGGCAAGAATACAAAGATATTGCCTTTTTTAATAAAAACTTTTTAGATAATGTGATTTAATTAATCATTTAAAATATCTCTAATTTCTTTTTTAATTTTTTTTATTTCGTCTTCATTTAAAGTAGTTATTTTAACTAATTCCTTGTTAGTATAATTTAAAATATCTTTAGCAATAATTATTTTTGTGGCAAATAATTTTTCTTTGGTATCATAATCTATTGATTTTATACTAGTAATAGGATATAATTTTTTATTTTCAATTAAGCTTTTTAGAGAATCTATTTTAGGGTAATTCCAAGATGTAATTTTTAAACCCACTCCTTTTGCATAATCTAATGCTACATCTACGCATTTAGTGTTTGTTACTAGCCAAGGAATATCATATTTTTTTACATCTAAAAATCTGGCATAAGTATACATTGCTACGTGTAATTTGGTATGCACCCCAATTTCATTATGATATTTACATTCAATCATATACTTTTTTTTATTTTTTTCAGCAATAATATCTACTTCATGTAAAATTATTTTTCCTGGTATTATGTTATCTACTTTTGTTTTATAATTATAATTTTCTAATATTTTTGCAAAATAAATCTCAAATGGAAATCCAGAAGGACCTAAAGACATTACAGCTCTTTTTAAATCATATCTTTGTGAAACGCCTGGCTCTTTTTTGAGATTTTCTAAAATTATATCTAAAATTTCTTTAGTTGTAATTCCTTTATAATATTTTTTTGCAATTAATCTTTCTGTTTCTTTTGCTAATTTTTTAGATGCGCCAGAATCTAATATAGTGTAATATATTTTTTTTGAATTAAAGTTTTGATATTCTCCAGAAGCTTTTAAAACTTGTTTCATAAATACTTAACGAAATAATAAATATAAAGCTTTTTATTAATAAGGCTTTTTATTCCTTTTCTTTTATTATATTATATATGAGTTTGTTTGGAGATAAATTAAGAAGTATTTTTGATAGTTTAAATGAAAAACATTTTATTAATGATGATGTTTTAGATAATACTGCTAAAGAAATTCAAAAAGCCTTAATTTTGGCGGATGTAGAAATATCTTTAGTTTTTGAAATATCAAAAAAAATAAAAGAATTAAAAGGTATAGAAATTCCTAATAATCTTAATCCTAAGGAATTTTTAATAAAAAAAATATATGATATTTTATCTAATTTTTTTGGAGAATCTCCAGATTTTAATAAAACCTATAGAAGAATTTTATTATTAGGTTTATTTGGTTCTGGTAAAACTACAACTACTGGAAAACTAGCTAATTTTTACAAAAAAAGTAATAAAACTGTTGGAATTATTGGCGCAGACACTTATAGAATGGCAGCATATGAGCAATTAAAACAATTTTGTAATGGTTTTGAAGTCTTTGGAAATGTTTCAAAAGATGCAAAAGAAACAGTAGAATTAGGTCTTACAAAATTTAAAGATAAAGACATAATTATAGTAGATAGTGCTGGAAGAAGTGCATTAGATGACGAATTATCTAAAGAATTAGAAAATATAAAAAATGCTTTAAAACCTGATTTGTGCTTATTAGTTTTATCTGCTGATATAGGCCAAATAGCATTAAAACAAGCAGAACAATTTAATAATATTGTAGGATTAAATGGAATAATTATAACTAAAATGGATGGTTCCGCAAAAGGTGGTGGGGCTTTAGCAGCATGTACTAAATTAAAAATACCTGTATTTTTTATAGCTAATGGTGAAAAGATAGAAGATTTGCAAAAATTTGATTCTACTCGATATTTGTCACAAATTATGGGTTATGGGGATTTACAAGGATTATTAGAAAAAATTGATAGTTTAAAAGATGAAGATTTAGAGAACATTACAGAATTTAATTTTAACACTTATAAGAAACAACTAAAAATGACTTCTAAAATTGGAGGTTTTACTAAATTAGCTGGTATGTTAGGTATTGGTAAAATTCCAAAAGACGCTATGGGTTTAGCAGAAGATAAAATGAAGCAATTTAATTATATGATTGATTCTATGACTCCTTATGAAAGAACACATCCCGAAGTGTTAACAACAAATAGATTACAAAGAATTGCTATAGGTTCAGGAACAAAATTAGAGGATGTAAGATTATTAATAAAACAATTTAATATGATGTCTGAAACTATGAATAAATTTAAAGACAAAAATCCAGAAGATTTGGGAAAAGAAGATTTACAAAAAGTTATGCAAAAGGAAATGCAAAAGAAGATGAAAAAGAAATTTAAATTAAAATA
>CAZMGA010000005.1:0-37346 GCA_964565725.1 uncultured archaeon
GATTTTTCATCATTTAATGTTAATCCTAATTCTTTTAAGAAATCTGGAGTTGTCCAAATTTTTTTCTTTTTGTAAATCTCTTTAAGAAAATTTTGAATATATGCTTCAAATTTTTCATAACTTTGATTTGAGACATAAATATTTCCGATTCTATTATATCCTTTTTCATGCAATTCTACATCATCTGCATTAAATTGTCCTAAAATAAATTTTTCATTTAATGCTTTCATTATATCTTCTTCTATAGCTCCAGTAGTAGTAATAACAATATCTGCTAAACCTTTTTCAATAGTTTGAGCAAATATACCTCTTAAACCAGATGAAGCCATATTAGAGGTAAAAGTTAAATATATTTTTGCACCGCTTTTTTTCATTTTAACAATAATTTCTGCTGCTTTTTTTAAATTTGATGCTTGTAATCCTAAATTATCATATTGTTCAATTAAGTCTTTTACAGTAATATTTTTATTATATATAATATCTTTTATAAATTCCATAAATATTCCTCTTATCTAAATATTTTCAATATATATTATATTTATTATATTATATATAAATTGCTTTGAAAAAGAATAAAAATAGGAGCTATTAGCTCATAAAAAATCAGCACCTTTGAAATTTTTGTTTTTTAATCTGTTTATTAATTCTTGGTTTTTTGGTACTTTATTTGAAATTTGTTTATTTGATAAAAGATTTTCAGATTTATTTGCTTCAGCATCACTCATACGAAAAGAATCTTTTCTAGGGTCTAAATTCTTTTGAATTGGTTCTTTTAAATCTACATTATCGTCATTTTCTTCTAATTTTACATCGTCAATGTTATTTTCATCAATTTTTTGTTTTTGTTTTATTGGTGGAGCCCATTGCATACCTGGTTTGTAATTTTTTGCAATAAAATTAATTTCTGACATGTCTTTTTTATCTGGAATTCCTTCCCATCCACATTTTGTACATTTTTTAAAACCATCCCCTATAGGTCTTAAACTTAAATTTCCACAAAAAGCACAGTGTTCCCATTGCATTAAATCACCTTCTAATAAATATTTAATAATAAAATAACGTTATACTTTTTAAATAGTTTTCTATATATTTTAATATGTTTTCAAAAGGTTTATTACATATTATTTCTGGACCTATGTTTTCTGGTAAAACTTCAGAATTAATTAGATTATATGACAGAAGTGGTTTTGCAAAACAAAAATCTATAATAATAAAACCATCAATAGATTTAAGATATTCAAAAGAAAAAGTTTCTACGCACAACCAAGATATGCGTTTATGTTATGTTTTAAATAATATTAATGAATTAACAACAATAATTGAAAAAGAATTACCTGAAAATGTATTTATTGATGAAGCTCAATTTTTTGATTCTAATATTTTAGATTTTATTACTAATTTAAGAAATAAAAATATTAATGTATATTGTGCTATATTAAATCAAACTTCTGAAGGTAATCCATTCCCTTTTAAAGATAATGATAAAGATGTAGGTACCTTAATGGCTTTAGCAGATAATATTACAATTTTAACTGCTGTTTGTCCTGTTTGTGGAAAGTTCGCAACAAAAACATATAAAAGAGAAAATTCTGGTAAAGAAGTAGATGTTGGAAGTTTTGATAAATATGAACCTCGTTGTTATGAACATTGGGATCCTAAAAAGTGATAATGATATTTATGCCAGAATTAATTAAGCCTAAAAGAACATATAGAGTTGGAAGCAAAGTATTTTTAACTCCTGAATTTAAAGAAAAGGTAAGAGCAAATAGAAAGAAATTAAATGAAAATGATTATGTAAGATCAGTGCTAGGTGCTAGTTATAATAAATCTTTTGAACATAGTTTTTGGGAGCATATTGGTCATTCAGGGCGATTTTTTTGAGTGTTTATAGGATTATTAAAAAATAGACCAATTAATTTTTTGAGAAATCTTAAAAAAACTAATCCAAAAATTATGATTTTGGGACCAGGTGATGGTGAATATATTTTAGACTTACATAAAACATTAAATAAATTAAATATTAATCCAGAGATTGATGTGTTAGGTTTATCTAATTCAATTACTTCTAAAGTTAAAAAAAAAATTAGAACTGATTATTCACAAGGAATTAGTTTTGAAGAATTGTGGAATTATCCTGAAAAATATAAATCAATTATAAGAGACTTTTTAGGAAAATATGATTTAATTGAAGCGAGCTATTCCACAGGTTATCATACAAATTATCCTGAAAAAACTTCATTTTATACTGCTTTAATGTTAGCTCCACAAGGAGAAGCATATGTATTAATAAGACCAGAATCTGTTAGTAGTTTAGGTAATAAGTTTAATAAATTTAATAAAGAATATAAGTTGCCTTTTGGGATCCCACATCATGGACAAAAAATAACTATACTATATATTAAAGACTATTTACAAAGAGCTGTTAAAGCATATAATAAAAAGTATGGTACAAATTTAGAATTTGAATTGAATATTATAGATAAAAAAGATGGTGATTTTTATTTAATTATTAAAAGAATTAATTAATTATAAAATCTTTTTACTTTTTATTTTCATTTTATTATCTAAATCATATACTATAGGTAATCCTAAAGGAATTTCTAATTTAGGTATATCCTCATCAGAAATTTTTTCCAAATGTTTTGTAATTGCTCTTATACTATTTCCATGAGCTACGATTAATACGTTTTTATTATGTTTTAAATCATCAATAACAAAATCTTTGTAATAAGGTAAAACCCTTTTTAATGTATCTGCTAATGATTCTCCTTTTGGAGGTTTAACATCAAAACTTCTTCGCCAAGTTTCTACTTTTTCTTTGCCAAATTTTTTTCTTAAATCATCTTTATTTTGACCTTGTAGGTCACCATAATGTCGTTCATTAAAAGAAATTGTTTTGTAAATTGGTAATTCTTTTTCAGTTTTCAAATGTTTTTGCATTTGTTCTAATTCAGGGTCATCAACATGATAAATAGGTGTTTTTTTTATATCCATTTCTTCTAAAGCGTAGTGTAAAGTTTGTTGTGCTCTAATTAATTCAGATGTATAAATAATGTCAAAATCAATTTTTTCTTTTTTTAATTTTTTTCCTGCTTCAATTGCTTGCTTAATTCCTAATTTTGATAGTGGGATATCAGTCCAACCAGTAAAAACATTTAATTTATTCCAAATAGATTCCCCATGTCTTAATAAAACTAATTTAACCATAATTACACCTTATATTATATAATCTTATTTATTTTTTTTCTATCTCTATTTTCTTTTAATCTTCTTAAATATTCTGCTTCTGCTTTATCCTCTCTAACAAATTGTGCTCTTTCTCTGGCCATTGCAATTTGATATGCTTTATTTTTTAATTCAATTTCTTTATAAATTAGTTGTGAGAGTCTACTTCTATTAGAAGTATTAAATTTTTCTTCATAAAATTTTAATAATCCTGGATTTCTTAGAATTGCACTTGTTTCATCCTCCATTCTAGCCTCAACCCTATTTCTATATTCTCTATCATTTAATATTCTTTCTACATCTTGTTGAATTATTAATTTAACTTTTTCAGGTGTTAAATTAGTTCTTGCTTTTCTATCTGCTATTTTTCTTTCCGCTACTTTTCTCTCTTCTGGTGTTTTTATGTGTATTTTTTTAAATCCTTTATTTGGTGGTTGTTTAGTAGGCATATATAATCACTCCATAAATATAATCTAATAGAAATAAGTAATTAAGTTTAAAAAGTGTGGCTATATTTATATTGGTTTTTCCCAGTTTTCTATCGGGCCTTGAATTATTGTAAATAAAGGATTATTTTCTATATTTTTAATATCTTTTATTTTTTTATAATCTTCTGGAGATCTTTCCTTTAATTTTTTTAATAAATGTGTAAATTCCTATTCTAATTGTTTATTATTTACTTTAATGAAATAATTAGTATTTATTTTTTTATTGTTAATTTTGTTTTTATTAAAATTAAAATTTCTATTAAGTGATTCTTGAAATATAAAATATAAAAAAGTGTTTATTGCAATTAATGAATCTTTTGAATTTCTAAATCGAATTAATTGTGGATGTTTATTATAACCTTTTGTTTTATTCTCTAAAACCTTTTTTGCTAATAAAGATTCACGCCATAAAGCTACTAATCCAATACTATCTAAATATTTTGGATGTAATGACCATAAACGCATAGATATCAGTAAAAATAAAAAAATAGAAAAAGGTTTCTTATAATTCTTTTCCTTTTTCGTCAATTATTTTTATGCATGCTACTGGGCAAGCATCTTTTGCTTCTTTACATTCGTCTAAATCTTTTTCATCAATTTCTTTTTTTAATAATTTTGACTTAGAACCATCCATTTTCCAATATTTTGGAGATATAGATGCACAAGCTCCACAACCAATGCATTCAGATACTTCATGTACATATTTTTTAGTCATATTCTCACCTAATATATTCTAACTAAATTACAATTTTTATCTAATTCTACAAAATGATTTGCAGATCCACTATCATAAGCTTTACATTTATTTTTTGATTTATTATCTACATCTGTCCTAGGGTTATTTACAATATCACAAACCCAATCTTCAACTTTAAATCCAAATAAATCTGATAAACACGGACCACTTTCATAACTTATGACATTGTTTATATCTTTACACATTTTTTGACATAATGCTATAGCTTTATTTGCATCTGTATTATATTGATTTATTAATTCTTGATAATTTGTATCATATTTATTAATATTAAAATCTCTTATAGTATTTGCTTCATCTGTTTTTAAAGGTAAAACATTTACCAATAATAAAATTATTAGTATAAATACAACACTAACAATTGAAGAAATTATAATATCTTGTTTTGTTAAATATTTCATAAACTCACCTGTAATAATTACTTTTAGTTTCTTTTTCTACAATTTCTGGTTTTTTAATTTTATTTATTGCCTCATTTAATTCTAATTGTGTTATTTTATTCAAATTTTTACGAATTGCAAACATAGCTGCTTCTTTACAAATTAATTTAATATCTGCACCACTACAATCTTTTGTTTTATTTGCTAAATCCTTTAAATTAACATTGCTATGAGGTATTTTCTTTAAATAAATATTAAATATTTCTATTCTATCTTCATAACTTGGTAAAGATATTTCTATAACTCTATCAAATCTTCCAGGTCTTAAAATTGCATCATCTAAAATATCTTTTCTATTTGTTGCTGCAATTACTTTTATCTGGTCTGATTCATAAAATCCATCCATTTCTACTAATAATTGTGTTAATGTTCTATTAACTTCTCTATCTGCACCAGTAGATATGTCCATTCTATATGATGCAACAGCATCTAATTCATCAATAAATATTATTGTTGGTGCTTTTTCTTTTGCAATTTTAAATAAATCTTTTACTACTTTCGCACCTTCCCCAATAAATTTATGGACTAATTCTGAACCATTTAAACTAATCATAGTAGATTTTGTTTTTTGTGCAATTGCTTTTACTAACATAGTTTTTCCAGTTCCTGGTGGTCCGTATAATAAAATTCCTTTTGGAGAATCAATACCAAATTTAATAAATAATTCTGGTTTTGTTAATGGTAATATAACAGTTTCTTCAACTTCTAATATTACTTTTTTTAAGCCTCCTACTTCTTTAAAACTTATTTTTGGTTTTTCGTTTATTTCAAAAGCCTGTGCTCTGTAATCTTTTTCAGGACTTAGAACATCTAACATAGCCAAATTATTTTGTGCTAAAACTACTCTAGATTCTATTTGAATTTCTTTTAAGAATCTTTCAGGTAAATTTACAAAAAATATCATACCATTATTTGTTCTAATAACTACTTTCATTTTATCTAAAAATATTTCTGATACACTACCTATAATTGCGGGCGTGTTTTTGTACATGCCTATTGTTTTTTCTAATCTTTCATTTTCTAAAATTAAATTTTGATTTTGAATGGATAAATTTTCATTTTGTATTTTTAATAATTGAATTTCGTTTTTTATTTGTTCGGAATAGTTTTGATTATCTAAATTGTCATAAATATTTAATGATTTTAAACTATTGCCTAAATTATTTAAATTTTCCATTTTCTCACCTATTATATATAAATCTTAGATTAATTTATAAAGGTTTATGAGTTAGTTTTAATATGCCTATAAAAATGCCTAAAAAATTAAGTAATTTTAGAAGTAATATTAAACATAATGCTAAAAAATTAACTTTAGGATTGGCATTAGCAGCTACTGTCTCCGGCATAAGTCCTAAATTTAAAGTTGTAGATAAAAAACCTTTAGTTCATGAGGTTTATGATTATCGAAATTATGAATTAAAACAATCTATACTACATTCAGAAATTTATGTGGAAGAAAGTATTTCTAGTAAAAAAATGAGAAATAAATTATTTTGTGAAAAATCATTAAACGAACTTTTAAAAAAATCAAATTCAAAAGAAAGTATTAACAAAATTGGTAAAATATTATTAACTAAATATCCTACAGATAAATTATATTTATATGATTTGGCAATAGAACTTTTTTCTAAAAATTTTAATGTGGATCCAATTATATTAAAGACTGTATTTCGTAGAAATCAATTTAGTCTAGATAACCCTGTTTTAGAATCAAATCCTGAAAGAATATCATCTACATTGGGCTTTAAAATAACTAAAAATGAATTAAAAGAAAATCCTTTATTAGGAATTCTTTCTGCAACTATTCGTATAAATAATTTATCTAAAAAATACGGTAAAGATTCTGCTACTTTATTATCCTATTATTTGAAAGGTTCAAATATTAAACCTGAAGATATTAAAAGATATGAATTAGAAATTATTAAATATAAAGGAGATTATTGGGAAAAAATAGATAAATCTACCAGAAAGTTAAATGGTTTACAAACAATATCTTTAATGTCAAATTATAAAAAACATAATTATAAATTTTTATCAATTGAAAATTATAAAAAATTGTCTAAATTAGAACAAAGAAGAGAAATAGAAAGATTTTTATTTTATTTTCAAGGTATTTATAATTTTGATATAAAAACAATTTCTTCAATAATAGAAATAGAATCACATTTTACATATGATTTAAAAAGTCCTGCTAATGCTATTGGTTTAATGCAATTAAAAGAAAGTAGTTTTAAAGAATTATTAGATAATTATGACTTTAAAAAAAATTTTGGTTTTGAACCCAAATTTAGAGATTTAAAAAATCCATATTTAAATTTATTTATGGGTATTATGCAATATAAATATTTAGAAATTATGCATAATGGTAATTTGGAAGATATTATTAAAGCATATAATGGTGGTTCTAATGCATTATTAAATGCAAAAAACGGAGACATTAAAATGTCTGAATCTCTTACAAGATATTGGAATAAATTTTTAGGTGCATATAGGTCGAGATAATTATGTCAAAAATTTTTGAAATTATAATTGCTATAATTGTAGCTTTATTATTAATTTTGTTTATTTTTAAATTGTTTATTTTTCCTAAAACAAATATTTATGCTGATTTAGAAGATTTAATAATTTTAGCAAAATCAAAACCAGGGGAACCTATTTGTAAATATTTAAATTTAGATAAAGCTAATGTTTCTAGTAGTTTGTTATTTAATGATGATAAAGATTTAAATTATTTTATCTGGTTTGTAGGTTCTGAAAAATTAAAAGTTTTTGCAAATAATGATAATTTTATAATAAATATAAATAATAATTTAGGCAAAAAAAGAATTTGTGCAGTATGTTATCCTAAATTAATGTTTAATAAAGATTATGATGTTTTTTGTGAATTATCTTTTGATTCTAATTATAATAGTTTAAATGTAAATTTACAAAAAATTAATAGCCCTATTTCACAAGGTTTTATTTATAATAATAAAATAAATATTCCTCAAAATTATAAATATTATATTTATGTTTTTAATAACAATAAAAATATAATTGCAAATTTGGAATCAATTTTAGATCAAGATAATGAAGATATAGATTTATTGTTAGACAAAAATTTCGAATTTAATGATTCTGGAAATAAATTAGTATTACAATTAGTAGTTAAAAATAATGGTAATTATTATTCTGGATTTGGACCTGCTAAATTTTTGTATCAAAATTTAGTAATAAATGTAAATTCAGAATACCAAAAAAAAGATTGCGTTGCAACTTATAAAGAAAAACAATACTATAACTATGATCTACAAAAATGTGTTTATTATAATTATTGTAATAATTGTATTTTACCAAATCATTGTGCTGAAAAATGGAATGCAGAGTCATTATCTAAAGATTATTCTATTTCATATACTAACGAATCTGTAATGGAATGTAATGAGTGAATAATATGTTTGAATTATTGGGTAATTGGTTATTAACATTAATAAATAATATTGGTTATTTTGGTTTAATATTTTCTATGTTTATAGAAAGTACTTTTATACCTTTACCTTCAGAAGTAATTTTAATTCCCGCAGGTATATTATGGTATCAAAAGGTATTTGATCCTATTTTAATAATTATTTGTGGAACTTTTGGAAGTATTTTAGGGGCTAGTTTAAATTATTTTATAGGGGCTAAATTAGGTCGACCTTTAATATACAAACATCCTAAATGGTTTTTTTTTAGTGAACAAAAATTAAAAAAATTAGATTTGTTTTTTGAAAAGTATGGTGCTTTAAGTATTTTTTTTGGAAGACTAATATTTGGAGTTAGACATTATATTTCTTTTCCTGCTGGATTTACTAAAATGAATAAGAAAAAATTTGTTCTTTTTACAGGTTTAGGTTCTTTATTATGGGTTACTTTTTTAACAATTTTGGGTTATTATTTTGGCTTACAAATGCATTTAATAAAAAAATATATGTATTTATTTACTATATTAATTATTTTGGTAATTATTATGGCAATATTTATTTATATAAATAAAAATTATAATTTATTTACAAAAATAAAAATAAAAATTAAAGAAAATAAAGAGAAAAGAAAACAAAAAAAATTAAATAAATTAAAAAATAAAAAGATTTAGAAATTTATTCTAAATCAATTGTAGAATCTATTTTAGGAGCTATTGCATCAATACCTAATTTTTCTTTAATATTATTTGCAAATACATCTATAACTTCATTGTCTCCATGAACACAAATTACTTTTTCAGGATTCATTTGGCTTATACTTCTCATTAAATCATTTTTTCCTATGTGTGCTGAAAAATCAAAATGTTTTACTTCAAATGGTGCACTAACTAATTTATCTTCTATTGTTAATTTTCCACTATGTAGTAATGTATGTCCATTTGTTCCAGGCATTTGAAATCCAGTTAATAAAATTTTTGTTCTTTTATCATTTAATTTTCTTTTTAAATAATACATTACTGGGCCACCATCTAACATTCCAGCAGTAGTTATAATAATGCTTTGTTTTTGAGTTATTTTCTTTCTTTCATTGCTACTATTTACAAAATAAGTATTATCCAATGCATTTTTTAATCTAAAAGAATCTTTAAAATAACCAGGATATTTCATATATATTTTTGAAACTTTTTGACCCATACCATCTAAATATATTGGTACATCATTAATTTTATATTTGTCTAATATTTCTACAATTTCTTGACTTCTTCCAACTGCAAAAGCAGGTATTATTGCTGTACCACCATTTTCTAAAGCTGAATTTACAAAAGAAATAAATTCTTTTTCTACATCTTTTCTGTTTGGATGGTCTCTATTTCCATAAGTACTTTCAATCATTAAATAATTTGGATTATCAAAATCTAAATCTGCACCACTGTGTAATCCACTTTCTTCTAATTTAAAATCACCTGTGTATAATAAAGATTTTTTGCCTAAATTTATTTTTGTTAATGCACTACCTAAAATGTGTCCCGCATCAAACATTTCAAAATTAATATCTTTATGAATTTGAATGTTTTGTTTGTAATTTACTAAGTTTACAGATCCAAATACATCTTTAATATTTTGTTTTGAATAAGGCATAGGGCTATTTTCATATTTTGCAATTTTTAAAGTATCTTCCCATAATATATTTGCAATATCTAATGTTGGGGCAGTAGCATAAACAGTAGGTCTATGTTTTTGGAATAACCAAGGAATCATACCACAATGATCTAAATGACTATGACTTAAAATCATATGTTTTATTGTAGAGTTTGGTTTTAAAGGGTAGTCTGTTCTATCCTGATTTATTTTTAAACCATAATCTAATAATAAGTTGGTATCATTATATTTTACCTCAAATCCTGATCTACCAACTTCATGACCAGCACCTAAGGATCTTATTTTTATCATTTTTTCACCTTTTTTTTGTTTTTTTATTTAAAGATAGTAGTAGGTGTGCTAATAAAAGCCCTAAAACTATAATTATTAATATAATAGTAATAACAATTAGTATCGTATTCATAATATATATTAACAATAACAATATTGTTTATAAACTTTTTTATTTAAAGTCAAAATTAGAAAATATTTTTTTTAAATTATTTCCTAAAATTTTTATCATTTCTTCTTTATTTATAGAAAAATCTTCACAGTATTTATCAAATATTTTTTTAATTTGGCTGGGTTCTTGTAATATATTTGATACTGTTGCGGGATAATCAGTTTCAAATAAAATTTGTTCTTTTGGAACGTTTTTTATTATTTCTTTTACATTCTCATCATATAAGTATTTTGGACCTATTGTAATGAAATATCCTTTTTCAACTGCTTTTTCAACATATTTTTTAGAATCTAAAAACCAATGCATTATTACTTTATTATAATTAAAATTATTTAATATTTCTAAAGTTTGTTTTACAGCAAAGCGAGAATGTATTTCTACATAAAAATCATTTTCTTTTGCAATTTTTAATTGTTCTATAAATGCTTTTTCTTGTAATTCTTTATTATATTCAAATTTAAAATCTAATCCAATTTCTCCTATAATTATTCTATTTTCTTCCTTTTTTTCTTTCAACTCTTTAATTTTATCCCTTAAAATATCTATTTTTTTTAAATCTTCAGAATTTTTAAATTCTGTTGGAAATATACCTAATCCCATAAATATATTATTATATTTAGAGGCTATCAAAATTGTATTATTTATAGTAGCTAAATCTACAGAATTATTAATAAAATATTTTATATTTTGATTTTTTGCATTATTAATTATTTTATCTATATTTATTAAATCTAAATTAGAATTTTCTTCTGATAAATGCAAATGTGCATCAAAAAGCATAAAACCACAAAAAAAGAATAAATATAAGTGTTAACAGAAAATATAAGCTCCGATTCACACCAGTTCCTATACTTTAAAATTGGCTTAACTTCTGGGTTCGGAATGAGACCAGGTGTACCCCAATTCTTGACCGTTAACAGATATATATAGGATACAAAAAGTTTATAAACGTATCTAAAAGTCCTCAAAATCATTATCGTCTTCAAAAACATTTTTATTATGAATTCCTTGTATTTTAATATCTAATGAAAATGGATGCGCTTTAATAGTTTGTTTTTTATCTTTATATATAAACAGACTATTTTCACAATATGGGCAAACTACTATTTTATCTTTATCGCCATTTATATTGGCATTACATATCGGACAAATTGTTTTAGACATAAGTATCACTTAAAATAAGTATTTATTTATAGAATCATAATGCTTAAAAAGACTATTTTTTTCCAATTATAGTAAATTCTTTAATATATCCTATTTTTTCAGTTCTATTATAATGGCAGAGTATATTTCTGTTTATTGAAATATCCATTACTTTAAGATTATTTAATTTGTATAATTCTTGTATATATTCATAAATATCAAAAATTTCTTTTCCTATTATTCCTCCAGCTATAGTTATACTTATTATACCATTTTTGTTAATTTGTTTTGTTATTAATTTTATAAAATCTTCTAATTGCATAAAATATTCTTGTAAAGAATAGTTTTCTGATTTATAGTAATTAGTATTTAAATTTTTAATTTTTTCTGAAAAATAATTTTCATAAAAATATTTGTTTTTATTAATTTTAGAATTAATTTCACCTAAATGTTCTTTTAAAATTGTATCTTTATTTAATATTGCCAATTCTAACCCATATCTTTTTGTATATTCTGTTTTATTTAAATAAGGTGGTGAAGTAATAACATAATCAAATTTTTGTTTATTATCTTCTAAAAATTTAAACACGCTTTTATTATAAACTTTTATTTCTGAGTTAGAATTAATCCTTGTTTTTTTTATGTCTTTTACTAATTCTTTGAAAATATTTTCAAATACTTTACTTGTTATTCTTTTTGCTTTTTTTACTTTTGTTAAACTAGAATTATTTTTATTGGCGTTCATTATTTTTTCAATTGTTTTTAATAATACTAAATAAAAAAAGAATTTTTCATTTTCATTAATTTTATCTATATTATTTTTAATATTAATTAAATCTTTTAAATTTTCTGAATAAAAATATTTTTTAATCCATTCTATATTTTGATTTATTGCTAAATTTGAATCATTTAATATTAATATTTGTGGTAATAAATTGTTTAATAAATTTATATTATAGTTTTGTGTTTTTGCACTACTTACTAAATACATTAAATATGATACGTCTGTTCCTATTGCATTAAATTTAAATTCTTTAGAAGTTAATAATGTAGTTCCTGTGCCACAAAAAGGATCATAAACTAAAATATTTTTTTTATTTATAGGATATTTTTCAAATATTTTTTTAACTAAATCAAAAGAATATGCTTCTGTAAATTCAAACCAATTGTAAATTTTATTATGTTTGTTTCCTTGAAAAGTACTATCTAATATTTTTCGCATTTTATCACTAATCTATAATTTTAAAATCTATTACAATTTGAATAATATCTGGAGAATAATCTCTAACCTTTCTTTTAAAAATAACTTTAATTTTTTTATTTTTCTTTTTTGCAAATTCTTTTAATTCTTTTAAAATCTCTTTGTAAGGATTAATATTATCTACGAATTTATATAATGTAATTATACCTGTGTTTTTTTTAATTGCTTTATATGCTGCTTCTAAAAACAAATCAGATGTTTTTGGTAAAGGCATGATAATATAATCACATTTATTTTCTATTTTTTTTGCATAATTATAAACATCTGCACATATTGGTTTTACATTATTAATTTTATTTAATATAATATTTTCTAAAGCCATTTTATGTGCTTCTTTATTTAATTCTATACTATAAACTTTACAATTAGGGTGTTTTTTACCAATTACTATTGAAAAAGGTCCAACTCCTGAAAAAAATACTCCTACTGTTTTGTTATCTTTAATAAATTCTGAAACTCTTGTTCTTTCAAAAGACAATCTAGTTGAAAAAAACATTTTCCCTAATTCTACTTTAAATTTACAATTATTTTCATTAATTATTGTTGTAAAAGATTTTTTACCTGCTAAATATTTTACTTTTTCTACTCTATATTCTCCTTCAAAAGGGCTTATTTTTTTAACTATTGTTTTTAATGAAGGATTTATTTCTAATAATCTTTTTGCAATTTCTCTTTCCTTTTCTTCCATCTCTTTAGTTATTTTAATTATTGCTATATCTCCTAATGTGTCATAGCTAGAAATATAATCTTTTATTTTAAATTCATTTACTAAAATATCTTTAAAAGATTTTGTAGTAATATATTTTTCTGATTTTTTATTTACTATTTTATATTTTTTTAATATTTTTATTTTAGGATTTAAAGTAGTTATGGGGAAGTAAACATAATTTTTATCATTTTGGGCTTTTATTCCTTTATTATAAATATTATGCTCTATTAATATTTTTTTAATATTCTCTGCTTCGTTTTTGTTTGTTTGTATAAAATAAGTCATAGAATAATATTATTCTATTTATTAATAAATCTTTCTTTTATATTATATTATGACTTTTAATATATCTGAATTTATTTATTTTTATTTTGGTAGAACTATTGCAGAGGATTTAGGGTATAATTTAGTAAATACTTCAGTTTATGCTATTTTTGCATTATTAATATTTTTTTTTATATTAAAACCCTTTGTTTCTAAGTATTATGGTAAATTAGACAATAAATTTGTATTATTTTCTGTTTTAATAATAATTTTTGGTTCTATGTTAAGAGTTTCTGAAGAGTTTTATTCTAATATTCATTGGATTACTCGTTCTATTAATCCTTTAGATTTAGGTTTTTGGTTTATTACACCTGGTATTTATTTAATGATTTTATTTATTGCATTGTATATTATATTAATAAGCTGGTACTTAGAGAAAAAACTAAATATAAATCAAAAGAAATCAATAATAATTGTTCCTTTAATATTAAATCTAATTGTTTTTTTAATAGAATTATTTTATATGACTCATTTTTTTAGATTTATTTTGACAATTTTATTAATATTTCTTGTTTTTTTTATTATTTATTTTATTTGTTTTAAATTTAAAATTAAATTAATAATTTATGAGCGATTTGCAATATTGGCTCAAATAATTGATGGTTTTGCTACATATTCTGCTTTAAAAATGCCTTATTTTATGGAACAACATGTATTTAGTAATTTTTTAATGCAAAAATTTGGTTTGATTTCTTTTCCTATATTTAAGATCTTTTTAGTTTTGTTAATAATTTTTGTTTTAAGAAAAAGTAATTTAAATCAAAATGTAAAAAATTATATTTTATTATTTATAATTTTATTTGGTTTTGCAACAGGTGTTAGGAATTTATTTAGTATTGCTTTGGTGATGATGTGATATCTTCAAAAGATGAAATAAATAAAAAGAAAAAATATTTTTATGAAAATGTATTATATAAAATAAAAGAAAAACAAATTTCTAGTAATACTATTTTTAATTCTACAGATAATGTTTTTGTTACTTTTGGTGACAATAACTTAAAAGTAGGACCTGTTTTTTCAAGTTTTGATGCGTCTAAAAGTTATGGTTTAAATTATAAAGATATTGTTGAAAAATTAGCACTAGGTATTAATACTTATAATTTTACTACCGTTAAACCAAATTATAGAGATATAGATAAATTGCAAGAAATATCTTTAACAAAAAAACCTATAGATTTAGAAGTATCTTTGGAAAAAAAATTAAATTTTAATTTTGATATTGATAAAATAACTAATCCTATTGGTTTTAAAGGTAAATTAAAATCTATAGATATTTTAGAAAATCCTAAAATTCCTTGGCAAGTATCACAAGTTTTAGATGAAAAACTAAAAGCTGTAGAGGAAATAAAAATATTGCAAGATTATGGTTTTGATAATTATTATTTAACAAAAATAATGTCTACGGCTAATTTAGGTTTAGATAAACGTTTAGTTACAACAAGACAAAGTATTACTGCAATAGATGATATTTTAACAAAATCTTTATTAGATAAAATTAAAGATTATGAATCAATAAATGGATATTATTTATTTGAGAATTCTTTTTTACATAATAAGTTTTATATCATTTTGTTAGAAGGAAATTGGGAATATGAAGCTTTTGAAATTTGGCCTAAAGGTTCAGAATGGAATACTACTGATTATAATTATGAGTATGAAAATTTTAATGGTAGAACTAGTTATGCTAAATTACAAGGTGGGGGCTACTATGCTGCACGTTTGGGTGTTGCAGAATATTTAGAAAAAATTAAAAAACAAGCAAGAGTTTTAGTTATTCGAGAAATTGATTCTGAATATTTTATTCCTGTGGGTGTATGGCAAGTTAGAGAAAATGTACGAAATGCATTTTTAAAATATACTCTTTTTAATAGTAAACAAGAAATACAAAACTATTTGCAAAATAAAATTAAAAATAAAACTATATTAAAAGAATCAAAAATGTTTAAACAATCAAGATTAAACGATTTTTTTTAAAAAATTTGAGTAATATTTATAAATTATATGTGATATACTTAATATAACTTTTTGGGGGTTCTTTTATGAGCATAAGTGCTTTAAAATTATTAGGATTAGATAAAAAATCTAAAAATACAAAAAAAGTAAAATCTACAAAACCTGTAAAATCAAAGAAAGTTGTTAAATCTGTTAAACCAACAAAATCTGTAAAAGCTTTAAAATCAAAAAAGGTTGTTAAATCTGTAAAGCCTACAAAACCTGTAAAATCAGTAAAATCAAAAAAGGTTGTTAAAGTTGTTAAACCTGTAAAACCTACAAAACCTATAAAATCAGTAAAATCAAAGAAAGTTGTTAAGGTTGTTAAACCTGTAAAACCTACAAAACCTATAAAATCAGTAAAATCAAAGAAAGTTGTTAAGGTTGTTAAACCTGTAAAACCTACAAAACCTATAAAATCAGTAAAATCAGATAAAAAAGTAAAGAATGAATCAAAAAAAGAAGTAAAAGAAATTAAAAGAGATGATAATGAATATTTAAAATTATTAGAAAAAAAGAAGAAAAAAATAAAATCAGATTTTGAAAAATTTTCTCAATCTAAAGAAGATCTAGAAGAATATGATGATTATGATTTATTAGATGATATAGAAGAATATTAAATTAATTTTAAACTTTCTTCTTCATCCATAGTTAATTTACCAATAACTATTATAGTTGAAGGATAATTATAATTAGTTATTTGGTTACTTATTTCTTTTATTTTATTTATTATTATTTTTTCATTTTTTGAACAAGCTCCACTAACTATAATAACTTGCCAATCGTCTATATTTATATTTTTATATTTAGATATTTCTAATAATCTTTTTGTTGCTTCGTATGGTTGCATGTAATATTCTTGTTTTTCATCAATTTTTATATCTAATAAACAAATTGTATGTAATCCTAATTTTTTATTATCTAAAATATAATCAAAGAAACTATCTGGAGAGTAATTTTCTAATGGCTTAACTATTGAAATAGTTCTACCAAATCTATATTCTTCTAAACCTGTAAGCATAGGTATAACTGAAAATATACTAATTCCTGCAATTAGTTTATATTTTATATTTTGTTTTTTTAATTCATTTATTATTGTACTATGTGTGGTTGCACTAGTAATATTTCCATAAACACAAAAAGAAATATTTTGTTTTTTTGATTCTTCAATAATATTTTGAAAACTTAGTTCTGTATTTTCTCTATATAAAGGTATAAATTTTATGTTATATTCAAATTCTAAATCTTTTAAATTATTTTCAGAATATTTGCTAGTATAGTTTTCAACATATATTTTTTTTGATTCTTTTAATGCTTTCAAAGCTTCTATACTAATTTGATTTTTATTTAAACCTAAACCAACTATATACAACATAATATCACTATTTCCATATAAATATTAGTTTGCTATCTATTAATAAAATAGTATCTAAAGGTAATAATCCAAAAATATATGGATTATCTATATCTATTTCATTATTATTTAAGTTAATTTTAATTACTTTATTTTTCCCTATAATTATTATATTATTACTTTCTAATTTTATTTTTTTTAATTCGTTTATGCCTTCTTTTAAAATATTGAAATATAATCTATTATTTTTAATATATAAATATTCATCTCTTATTTTTGCTGTTTGGGAAATATCAAAATCTTCTGGCAATATAACTTTATTTTTGATATTTTCAATTTTATGATTTAATTCTTTAAAGTTTAATCTATATTTTTGTTTATTTATATTATATATTAAATTATTCCATGCCTTTTTTCTATCTATTCTACCAATTTTACTATTTTTTTTAAAATATTCTGAATAATCATTATTTAAATTAACTTTATCTATATCTTCATGCATTCTTAAATCTTCATATAATTCTTTAACAAAATTTTTGGGATTATCTTTATTTTTTATAATTTCTGGTCTTATTTTTAATATTTCTTTTATTTTTGTATCTACTTTTATAGCTCTAATTTTATCTTTAATATATAAATCTTGTAGTTCTTGATATATAATTGATAATTTCTGTTCTAATTCCATAAATAATAAACTTAAGAATAGTTTATAATTCTTTTTAATTATAATATAATTATGCCACTAGAAAAGCCAAAACAATTAGAATTATTTCCTAGATTAAAAAAATTTAGACCTGGAAGGTTATCTTATAAACATCATAGTTTTAATGGTGTTCAGACTTATAAGGTTGGTAATAAAGGGGTAATTTTTGCAGAAGCACACGTTTTGCAACAAAATGGAAAGCCATTATTGTATGATATTAGAATAATGCCTGGATTTGATTTATTAAAAAGAAATGGAATTGCAAAAAGATTATTAAATAGAGTAATTGAAAGTCTTAAACAACAAGGATATAATGATTTAACATTATATGTTGATAAGGGAGAGGGTATTTTTGGAGATAATGATTTTAGAAAAGAATTATATTTATTAAGGTATTACTCAAGATTTGGTTTTAAAGTTATAGGTAAAAATAGAGGTTATTTTAAAATGCGTTTAGATTTTTAATTATAATTTTCAAATTTTAATGATCTTATTTCATATAATAATGAGTTATATTGGTTTACCAATGAGTTATATTCTTTAATTTCAGAATTGTTTGCGAATTCTTTTGTTTTTAATTCATCTATAACAGATTTTAGATTATTTAAAATTATGGTTTTTTCATTTATTTGATTTAGTGTATTTTGACCATATTTTGATTCTATATATTTTTTTCCATCTGATATTGGTATTACATTTATAGGTTCAAAATTGATATCATTTATTACATTTTTGTTTGTAGTTTCAATATAACAAACTTTATCTGAATTTATATAATAATCTGAATTATTACAACTAACAGCTACTACTGCATGATCTATTAAATTATCTTCAAAGATTGTTTTCCCTACTACTATATAGTTAGAATATCCAAATTCTTTTAATATTCCTGATAAAATAACCGATTTGTCTAAGCACAATCCTTTCATAGACCATAAAGTTTCATAAGGATAAGTATTTTTATTATCCCAATTATAATTATAAGGTATTTCTTGTACAAATCTAACTGCAATTTCTAATATTTCTGAATCATTAAAATTATAATCTTTTAATGAATTAAAATCATTTGCTATTTTTTTTAAAATTAAATTATTATATTCGTCCATGAAATATCTTCTTGCTGATTCATTTTCTTTATAAGTATAACAATATTGATTTTTTAGTTTTATAGAATAATTTACTAAATCTTCATGTAATTCCAAATTATATACAAAATGATATTTGTCATAATTAAAATAAAAAGTAGAATGTCGTTTATTATTATAATCAATAGTTAAATTATCTTTGTTTAAAGTACATTTATCTAAAGTTTCTGGGTTAATATTTATAACATTTAAATTATAATCTTTTTCTTGTTCTAATGTTTCTAATTCTTTTAATTCTAATGGTTTTAATTCATATATTTTTATTTGACTATTAATATTAGAATATAATTTGTCTAAATTAATTTTTTCTAAATTATTACTATTTCTAGGATTATCTATATTACAATCTATTTGTAATAAATTATTATTTTTACATTTATAAATTAATTCTGGATTTTTTAAATCTTCACAATTTTCTTTATATTTTAAAACAATATAATTACAAAAATCTTTTTCAATTCCATTTAAATCTTCACAAGATTTAAATATATCATCGTGTTTTGATATTGATTCACAATAATAGCAATCTTTTTTATTTGTATAATTTGAACAGTTTCGTGAAAAATTAATATCTTGTATTATTATAATTTCATTATTATCATTTATATCTGTTATTTCTGTTTCATTAGAAATTGAATAATTTAAATCTATTTGTTTGAATTGTTCTATAAAATATACACCTATACTTGAAAATAATATTAACAAAACAAATAAAATAATTATTTTTTTCATATTATCCCTTATAATAATTTTGCATTAACATTGCATCTTTTTCAATGTTTGGAGATTCTGAGATTATTACTCCTTTTAAATTATAATCTTTAAATGTATTTAATAATGTTTTCCAATTTAAATCTGATTCTTCTAATGTTAAATGATTTCTTTCTCCCTTATTAGTGTAATTTATACCTGATATGTGAATATGCATATTTTCTAATGCTATTTTTCCCAATTTATTTTCTATTTTATTTAATATATTCTCAAATTCATTTTTAGTATTATTTTTTCCATTTCTTGCGTGTAAATGTGCAAAATCTATACACGGTAAAACCATTTCTAAATCCTCTGATAATTTTACACATTCATCTAAATTGCCTATTTGTGTTTCTTTACCTGTTGTTTCTGGTCTAATCCAAATATTTATGTTTTCATCCTTCATTTTTTTTATAACTTCTTTTAAATTTGTTTTTACAATATTATATGCTTTTTCATTATCTTGTTTTAAATAATAACCAGGATGAAAAGTAATAGAATATCCATTTAATAAAGATGTAATTTTAGCTGTATTATATATTCTATCTATTGATGCTTTTTGAATTTTTAAATCTAAAGAAGCTAAATTTACATAATATGGGGAATGTGCTGTGAATATTAAATCATTTTTTTCAGAAAGTATTTTTTGAATTTCTTCCTTTTCATTTTTAATCCAAATGTTGTGTACAAATTCTAATTCCATTCCATCTAATTTTAGTGTTTTTAAATCTTTTATAGCATTAAAAATATTACCTTTTGTTATTGATGGAAAACCAGCTGTTAAAAAATTTAATTTATTCATTCGGACCACATTGAATAATATTTGTTAAAATAATTATTATATTCAGTATATATATTATAATCATTTATAATTATTATTGATTCTTCATTTTTTTCATTTCCATTATTACTTGGATTCATAGAACCTGTAATTACATAATAATCTATAATACAGAATTTATTGTGCATATATTTTGGGTTTTTGTCCCAAATAACTAATATATTGTTATCTTTCAGTTTTTGATATTCGGAATATTGTGAATTTTGTTGTTTTTCTAAAATTATTTTAGTATTTAAATTTTTATCTATGATTTCTTTAGATAACGCATCGTAAGTAAAAGAAAAAAACATACATTTTATTTCTTTTTGTGAATTTTTTATTAGGTCTAAATACAAATCTATACAATTGTTTGGGGAAAAACAAATTTCTTCATTTTTTTCAATAGCTTTAAAATTATTATTCCAGTAATTATTGAATTGTTTTTCTGCTTTTTCAATATGATTTTTATTGTTTGTTATAATTACGTTATTGTTCTGATACAAAAATGAATCTGTTGTAAAATTTAAAGAGCCTATCCATAAAATGTTAGAATCAAAAATGCAAAATTTGTTATGCATATAATTATTTGAAGAATCTGTTTTAATATTTTCTGAAATTAAATTAATTTTTTTTAACTCGTCATCATCCATAATAATATGAATATTTTTATTATTTTTAATAAATTCGATAATCCAGGGTTCGTTTATAGCATAAACAGCACATTTAATGTTTTTTGAATTCGTAAAATAATTATATAATTCTAAATTACAATCATTTTCCGGACAAAACAATGCTTTATAATAAAAATTATTGTCTTTGTTTTCATTATTTTGATTATTGTATGTTAAAAAGTAGATTGTAAATATAAAAAATAAAAGTATAAAAAATAAAATAAATCTCTTTTTCATAAATAAAAAAAGAGAAAAAGTTTATATTTTAGCTGTAATAGTAAGTATTACTATAATAATATGTTCTAGGAGTTCCAGCTAAAGGATATAATGTAGTATAAGTAGATGTTATTGGTAAACTATAACCATATGTATTATATGCTACGTATGTAGGTGTATTTAAGTAAATTTGTGGATAGTATGTTGTAGGATAAATGTAAGTAGGATAAGAATCATAAACATAGCTATTAGAATAATATGAAGATCCTAAATAACCAGTATAATTTGGTACGTTATATACATAAGTAGTAGCAAAAACAGTACTTATAAAAGTAATTGATGTAATAAAAACTAATAAACTTAATAATATTTTTTTAAACATGTCTATTCCTCCTTAACTCATAAAGTTAAATAATTATATGTATATTTGATTCAAAGAATATATAAAGGTTTTGTTTATTTTAATAAAATTTAAAAATAGAAAAATAAAAAAATCCCAAAAGGGACTTTCTTTATTTATTTTGCTCTTTTTCTCATATATCTCTTATAACGAGCATTTTTTCTCATCTTTTTCTTATGCCATTTCCATCTTTGTCTCGATCTTGTTTTTTTGAAACGACTAGAATCTTTGTGTCTATGACCCATTTAATCACTTCCCTACTCCCTAAAGGATGGTACTTGCCATAAAGGCGTTTTTCAAAAGTTATTCTTTCGAATAACATTCGATGTAAAGTTAAAATTTTATAATAAAATTAAAACAAATACATTCAAATATATCACATATGTGAATTGTTTGAATGCCCCTGCCGGGAATCGAACCCAGGTCTCAAGCTTGAAAGGCTTAAATGATAACCACTACACTACAGGGACACATATTTTATAAAATGTATAAACTATAAGTTTAATTATATTATTTAAATATTTATCAAAAGAAACTTGTATTACCTAATGTAATACTATATTATCTTAAGAATACGAGTTTTAACTTAAAGTTATTATAATATTTGATGTGAAGTATTTATATATATTACGTTTAATTTTTAAATAGAATTGCCCTAATTTATATAATTTTTAATATGGTTATATTATTATTAATATTAATATATACGTTTTAAGTGATATTATGCAAGATTTTCAAAATATTATACTATTTGATATGGACAATACTTTATGTGATTATGATAAAGCTTTGACTTTGAATTATAATGCAATTAAAAGTCCAGAAGATCCAGAATATGTGTCATATAGTCCAAAAATATTAAAAAGTAAATATTTAAGTTTAAGAATTGATTTAATTCGAAATCAAAAAAATTGGTGGATTAATTTAGAAAAATACAAACCTGGGTTTGATATTTTAAATTTAGCAAAAGAATTAGGGTTTGCTATACATATTTTAACTAAAAGCCCTAAAACAGTTATTAATTCATGGTCTGAAAAAGTTGAATGGTGTGAAAAAAATCTAAAAGATTATGATGTTAAAATAACTATTTCTGATGATAAAAGTTTAGTGTATGGTAAAGTGTTAGTTGATGATTATCCTCCATATATTCAAAATTGGTTAAACAAAAGACCAAGAAGTTTAGTAATAATGCCATTACAATCTTGGAATAAAGATTTTGAACATGATCGAGTTATAAAATATGATGGTAATAATTTAGAAGAAGTTAAACAAACATTAATAATTGCAAAAGATAGGGAGTATAAAGAACAAGTAAATTATAAAAAGTGATTATATGCCTGTTAAAGAACAATTACATTTTTTAAATTTATTAAAAAAAAGACAAACGCAACGAAAAGAAATATCTAATGAAGTTTTTGATTCTTTAGCTGAAAGACAAAAAAGAATGCCTAAAAATATAGGTAGGACATCAAAAGAATTATTACTAATATTAGATAGTTTAGGTATAAATTCTCCAATTGAAAAAAAATATGTTTTGCAAGGTTTAAGAAAAGCAAGAATAATGTTTGGAAATAAATTAACTGATCCTGCTTACTTTAAAGATACTATTGAACATTTAAGAGCAGAATTTGAATTATTAAAAACACAAAAAAATTTAGCAGTAGTTTTAAGGTTAGGAATATCTCCATTTCAGATTTTAGATATAAATCATGAAATTAGTGCTTTACCTAAAGAATATTCTGATTTAAGTAATACTATTCGTGGTTTAGTTTTACGTAAAGTTTATCCTAATGTATCTGCTTTGATAATTCCAATGCAAAAAATAAGTTCTTTTTTAAAAGGGTTATCATTATCTCGAGGTTTGAAAATAAAAATTATTCAATATACTTTTAACTTAAAAAATAAAAAAAATACATTTGAAGAAGCATTTGATAAAGCGTTAAAATATTTTACTTTGCCTTTGAAATTTTTAAGTTTAGATGCGAGAACAAATAAAGGTGATGATAAAAGCTATCATGAAAAAATAGGTACTAATGAAAATAATCCTTTAAAGTTATTATCTGAAAAAGATAACCAAATACTTTTAGAAAAATTAAGTGTTTTTTTGGGTGAAAGATACAATGAATTAATATCACATTTAGAAGAACATGATACTTTGCCTAATTGGGCAATATAGGAAATTGAAAAATTTAAAAGATCAATTAAAAATTAATATTAGGTGGTTTTATGTTCAGTTGTAAATTTAATTCAAAAGAAAATAAATTATACAACAGTTCACAAAAAAAGGAGTGATTTTTATGTTAAGTGAAAATTCAAAACAAATTATTGAAAATATTGTAATTAAGTATAGACAAAATTTTAAACAAGAGCAAGATGCAAAAAAAATATTTTCTGTAGCTATGGGCTCAGAAGCAAAACAAGAAATAATTAAAGATATAAAAGCTTCTCAAAATGAAATAGAAAATATAGTCAAAAATATTAATTCCTGGTCTGAGTCTAAAATAGAAAATGAATTTATTGCTCGAAATTTAGAAGAAAAAAAAGAAAAAGTAAAAAAAACTTTAGTGTTTCCTAAAATGGAAAATATAATTGAAAATAAAGTAAAAACAACATATCCACCAGAACCTTCTAAGTATCCTCATATAGGACACGCATATGCTTGTGTGATAAATTATAGATTTGCAAAAGAACATAATGGTAAGTTTGTAATTAGATTTGAAGATACAAATCCTAAATTAGCAAAAAAAGAATATTATGATATTCAATTACAAGGTTATAACTGGTTAGGAATAACTCTTGATGAAATAATTTATGCGTCTGATTATATGGATTTATTATATAAAAAAGCAGAAGAATTAATTAATAAAGAAAAAGCATATGTTTGTTTATGTAATTCAGATGATGTTAGAAATAAAAGACAAAAAAAAGAATCATGTACTTGTTCTAATAATACAAAAGACAAAAATTTAGAATTATGGAATAAATTATTAAACAAAGAATTTAAAGAAGGAGAAGCATCTTTAAGATTAGTTGGAAATATGTCTAGTCCACAAGCTGAGTTTCGTGATCCAATACTATTAAGAATTTCTTATTTGGAACATGCTCGTACTAAAAATAAATATCACTTATGGCCATCATATATTTTTCAAAACACTATTTTAGATTGTGAATTTGGTATAACACATAGATTTAGAAGTAAAGAATTTGAAGTTTGGAAACCTGTGCAAAAATATTTAGCAAAATTATTAAATTATAATTATCCTGAAGTATTTGAATTTGCAAGAGTTAATTTAGTTAATGGTATAGCATCAGGTAGAAAGTTAAGAGAAACAATTGAACAAGGAAATATGAATTGGGATGACCCTAGCTTAACTACTTTAGTTGCATTAAAGAAAAGAGGATTTTTACCAGAATCAATAATTGAATTTATTGATAAAATGGGTATATCAAAAACAGAAAGTACAATAGAATGGAGTGTTTTAGATTCTATAAATAGAAAATTATTGGCACAAAAAAATATTGTAAAAATAGCATCTTTTTATAATCCTATAAAAGTAAAGTTAATTGATGAAAACAAAATTTTAGATAAAGATTTAAAAGAAGTTTTTATAGATTCAAAAACAGAATTAAATAAAGAATTTAAATTAAGAAATATAGGAAATGTTGTTTTTAATGGAGAATTATTAAATGTTGTAGGCAATGAACAAAAAAAAGGTTTGAATATGTTGCCTTTTGCTTTAGATGTAGAAGAAATAAAAGTAATAATGCCTTATGATTTAAAAGATCCTGATAGAGAAAAAGTTTTGTATATCGATTCCAAAGCATATTTTAATTTAAAGGAAAATGATGTAGTTATATTAGAAGGATTTTCATACTGTAGATTAGATAATAAAGATAAAAATATTTTTATTTTTAGTCATGAGTGATTTGATGTATTCAGGATCAATTTTTTATTTAGTACATTTTCCAGTTGGTTTTTTTAGTATTTCTGATGAAAATAATAGATATTCAGCAAAAAATTATAGTGCACATATAAAAAAAATTTTAAGATTAATAAAATTTTCTCAACAAAAAGGTATACCAATAGTTTTAGAAATTGCTAATGGTAAAGTAGGTGAATTTCAATTGGAATTATTACAAAGATTTTGTGAAAAATATAATTTGAATGATAATATTTTTAAAAGAATTAATGAATTTGATGTAGTATCTAATAATTTTAAAAAAGCTTTTGAAGAAATAAGAATAATTCCTGAAAAAGTTTTTGTTGCGGGTTGGACAAAAGAAAGGTGTGTTTTAAGATCTCTTTTAGGATTAAGAAAATATAGTTCAAATTTAGATTTGACATTATTAAAAGGTAATTTTACGTTGGCGTCTAAAAATTTTAAAGGTTATTCTTCTTTAGAAAAAAATTATTTAAAAAGATTTTTGAGAGAACAAAATGTTAAAAAATCTGTTCTTGCTAAAAAAATAACTTTAAAAAAACCTTTAAGGCACAATCCTATGTAATAATATTAAAATTTTTTAATTATAATATTTTTTTTCTTTTTAAAATCAATACAAAGATTGTTATTAATATTACTGTGAGAATTAATACAAAAATATATGTAAAAGGATTATTTTGTAAAGGTAAATAAACATTCATGCCGTAAAATCCTGATATTGCAGTAGGTATACTAATAAATATAGTAAATATTGTTAATATGGTAATTGTTTTATTTAATCTATTTGATAATAACAAATTTTGATAATTTCTTAAATTTGAAATTGTTTTTAATGAATTAGTACAAATATTCAAAGCTTCTTCTAAATCTATAATTAAATCATCAATTAAATCTTGATCTTTATCATAAAATTTAATTTTTTTAATAAGTTTATTATATAAATGTAAAGTGTAAGTATAAGTAGATACTAATGAGTTTAAAATTTCTTCATTTTCTAATAATGATTCTATATCTTTATCTTTAAGATTTTTTGTACTAACTTTTTTATTATTTAAATTTTTCATAATTTTTGCAACTAAATTTTCAAAATGAGAATTATTTAAATTTAATAATTCTAATATGGCTTTCTTTTTTTGAGTTGTAATAAAATTTTTCTTTTTTAATATTTCTGTAATAAGTTTATTATTTTCTTTTGAAAATGTTAAAATAAATGTATCTGTTAATGCAATTAGTAAAGTTATATTCTCATTATTATTGTTTAATGTTTTAATATAAATATAATCTATGTTATTTTCAAAATCATGTCTAGGTAATTCATTTTCATCTAAACCCTCTTCTAGTAATTCATAGTTTAAATTAAATTCTTTAGATAAATATTTTAGTTCATTAACATTAGGATTTATGATATTAATCCAACAACCTTTTTCAAATTTAGATAAAGTTTTTAATTCATTATCTTTAATTCTTTGTAAATAATACTCTATCATAAAAAACCCTTAGAAAATTAGATTTTATATAACAAGATATAAAATATTTATATGTTTATCTTTTTTTTGTTTGTTTTCTTACTACGTCTTCAAAAAAAGATTTTGGATTTGAATAATTTTTTTCTAACAAATCTAAATATTTTGCACCAAATTTTTTAAATAATCGTGCTAATTGTAAAAGATGTTTTGGGAGCCAAGCTCCATTAGGGTCTAAAATAACGTTTTTGATATTTTCTGAAATATTATATGTTTCTAAATGTTCTCTAACATAATCGTAAATTGTTTTTTCACGATAATTTATTCTATCTATTTTTTCTTCTACTCTTGCTCTACCAATTGCTTTTTTTATTTTATTTATTAAATTTAAAACACTATTAATAGTTATTAAATTATCATTTTTTAAGAAATTTTTAATTTCATTAATTACTAAATTTTTTCCAAATTCATTTAATGATTCAAAATATTTTTTAAAATCAATTATTGCACTATGATTTCCTAATATTCGTTCCATTTTGCCAATAAAATGTGTAAATTGACTATTAAAATCATTTGTTTTTAATAAATCTGATAACATAGTTATTTTTAGTGAATGATTATTAAAATATAATTTCCACAATTTAACGTTAAAATTAAACCCATGTTTATTTATTAAACTTAATAATGTTTTTTCAACGAATTTTATAACGGGGTCATTAGGATCAATTTTATTTTGTGAAAATAAATCTAGTAATTCTTTTAGATTATTTACTTTTTTATTAGAAATTTCAAAATAAACTTTTAATTCTTCTGGTTTTGGTCCACCATTAGAATATAACTCTTTTAAATTATCTCTTAATGTTCTTGCTCTTTGAGGAATATTTTCATATTTTCTAAATGGATTGTTTGTTATTCTTCTAACTTTTTTTGTAATAGTTCTTTTTAATTTATTCATAATTATCATTATATTTCTTTGAATCCAGTATAATTTTGTAATACTTTTGGTATTTGAATTTTTCCATTTACATCTTGAAAGTTTTCAATTATTGCTGTTAATATTCTTGGACTTGCTACAGCAGTACAATTTAAAGAATGTAAAATTTTTTTCTCGCCTTTTTCTTCATATTTTATATTTAAACTACGTGTTTGATAGTCTGTAGTAATTGATCCTGAATTTAATTCTCTAAAAGTGCCTTGAACAGGCATCCAAGCTTCTAAATCTATTTTTTTTGCAGCTGTGTTATTTAAATCACCAGAACAAATATTTATTAGTCTATATGGGATTTCTAGTTCTTTTATAATCTCTTCAGCATTTTCAATCATATCATTATGAATTTTTTCAGAATCTTCTGCTAAGCAAAATATATATTGTTCTACTTTATCAAATTGATGAACTCTAAATATTCCTCTAGTATCTTTTGATCTACTACCAGCTTCTTTTCTAAAACAACTAGATATGCCTACATATTTTAAAGGCAATTTATCTTTAGGAATTATTTCATCCATATGATATGAAGCTAAAGTTTGTTCTGCTGTTGCAATTAAAAATTCATCTTCAGTTGTTTTATACAAAGTTTCTTCAAAATCATTAAGTTCTGCTGCTTTTTCCATTGTTTCTTTATTAATCATAAAAGGAGTATACAAAAAATTGTATCCTTTTTTAATTAGTTTATCTATTGCAAATCTTAATAAAGATAAATGTAAAATTGCAAATTTATTTTTTAAATAATATTGTCTTGCTCCTGAAACTTTTGTAGCTCTTTCTAAATCAAACAAATCTTTTTCTATACCTAAATCAACATGACTTTTGGGTTCATAATCTAATATTTCATAATCCATTTTGTTATTAGATAATTTTTTTAAATTATCTAAATGTTGTTTTTGTACTTTGGCTTTTCCAAAGGTTTTTATTACTACATTTTCTTCTTCACTTAAACCAAAAGGGACATCATGCCATAATATATTACCTACTTTTTTTATTTCTAAATCTCTTTTTTCCAAATATTCTTTTTCTTTTATTTCTAAATCTTTAATTTCTTCATCTATAGTAATGCTTTTCATTTTTAATTCTTCAATAGATTCTTTATTTATAGCTTTTATTCCTATTTCTTTAGATATCTTGTTTTTTTCTGCTCTTTTTGTTTCTTTATTTAATTTTGATTCTCTCCATAATTCATCATACTTTTTAACATTTTCTGCGAACTCTAAATTATGGTTTCTTTTCTTTTCACTTTCTAAAATTTTATTAAAATCGTTATCATTTCTAAATAAATTAATATCTAACACAATATCACCTATTAAATATAATACTATAGTTTATTTTAAAATAATATCTTAAAATAAAGTAAAATATATAAATAATTAGGACTATTACTATGTATTTTGTAATCCTGAGGTGATTAATTGAGTTTTTTAAAAGATGATAAAGCACAAATATCTGTAGAAATGATAATTGTTTTAGCTGCTTTATTAGCTGTTGCTATAGTATTAATTACTAAATTATCTAGTACTAGTAAACAAGCCTCTGAAAAGATTGATGATAAAACTAATGATTTAATGGAGCAAATAGATGATATTAATTAAAAAAGGGCAAATATCTTTAGAATTTTTAATAGTTGTTTTGGCAATGGTTTCAATTTTAATTATATTTATGCCTGTATTTGTTAAATTAATGAATGCTTTACTATTAACAATTGATACTTATAATGCTTCAAAGTATTTACAAGAATTTCAAACAAATGTAAATACTTTAAATACATTAGATTCAGGTTCTAGTTTTAAATTTGAATTAGATTTTATAAAAACAGCAAAACTAATTTGTCATAATAATATTATAAAAATTGAATTAAATCATAAAAATAATAAAATATTAGAACGGGAATTAAGTTTAAATTGTGATTTTGATTTAGAAATTAATAAAAAAATTTCTTTTTTAATTACAAAAAGTGAAGAATATATTGTTTTAAATTAGCTATATCCTTCGTAATTTTTTAATTGCTTATAGAAAAATCTTCTAAATGTAATTACACAAATTAAAGCATATATTCCTAATAATATCGTTAATATAATGCTCCAAAATAAATTTACTTTATTTAAAAATATTAATGCAGGAACAAATAAACATACTAAAGTTGGAGGAAATAAAAAAGATATTAAAATAAAATAAGGTCTGGTTAATATTTGCATAGGATATTCAGAAAATCTTTGTTGAATAACTCTATATAACCAAGAAGCATCATTAACATCCCCATATTTAAAACTTAATAAGTGTATTGATGAATTAATAAATAAAAAAGATATTAATCCAAAAATATATGCTATTAAACCCAATATAAATGATATTATTGTTAAATTTATACTTAATATAAAAAACATAATAATTACAAATATAAAACTTATAATAAAGAATATTAAATTATGATAATTAATTTCCCAAAATGTAAATAATGTAATTGTGTCTTTTGGTTTTATTAAATAAATATTTAATTCGCCCGATGTTACTAAATAACCATAATTTTTTAATCCCAAAGTATATAATAATTCAAAAGGTATTTGATTTATAAAAAATAAAAACATAATTTCATTAAAATTCCATCCTACTATGGTTTCAGTAAATCCAAATATTGTTTTAAAAAATACAAATACAATTAAATAATAACCCATTTGTAATACAAAATATATTAAACTATCTTTATTGAATTCTTTTATAGCTCTAAATTTAGATAACATTATTTTTTTAATTAAATTCCAATAAGACATTTAACCACCATAACCATCATATTTTTTTAAGCCTTTTTTTTCTAAAAACTTTGCTAATGCGTAAAATATAATTATCCAAAGTATATATTGTAAAACAATCCAAATGTTTGGAACTAATTGTCCTAAATATATTTTTGCAGGAGTATAAACCATTAAATTAAAAGGTAATATTAAAAATATTTTTTGAACTATTTCAGGAAATAAATCTAATGGCAAAAATCTACCTGCTGAAAAATTTATAATCATACCTATTAAAGATATAACTCCAAAGTTTTTTCCTAACCAAAAACTAGAGAATTGCAATGCGACTACTAAAAAACTCATTATTATAATTCCTAAAATATAAAATAATATTCCTAACAATGAAATTGGTCCTATAAATATTAAACCAGCCATTATCACAAAAAACAGTATAAATATTAATGGAATTAAATATTTTGAAAAAATATTATAAAAATAATTTTGTGTTAAGCTTAATGGCCTTGTTAATCTATTTGCTATTTGTCCATAATATACTTCTTCAAATATACTCCATTGATCTCCAACTCCATAAAACAAACCCCATACAAAAAAATAATATAAATAAATTTCTTTTGATGAATAAATAAATAAAGGACTTTGAGATATAATACTCATTAAGAATATTACTGGAATAAAATCTAATATTGGTGAAAGAATGTATGCAATTCTTCTAAATGGATATGCATTTAAATCTTGCCAATAAAATTTTAATGTACTTAAAAAATATTTTAAATTAAATTTATTTAACATATCCATCAACGTATATTTTTTTTACAATTTCTTTTAGATTTGGTTCTTCAATTTTTAAATCAAATACTTCATAACAGTTTAATAGCTCTTTTGTTATTAAATCAATTCTTATTGCTGGTGATTTTAATATAATATAATTTTTATTTTTTTCAATTATTTCTAAATTTTTTAAATTTGGTTCTTTTAATTCTTTTTTAAAATATATTGTAATTCTTTTCCAATTAGCATATTTATTTTTTAATTCTTTTAAATCACCATCATATACTTTTTTACCTTCATCAATCATTATAATTCTATTACATAATTCTTCAATATCATCCATATTGTGAGTTGTTAGAATTATTGTTGTATTATATTTTTTGTTAATTGTATCCAAGAATCTAATAATTTTTTCTCTAGCTATTAAATCTAAACCAATAGTGGGTTCATCTAAAAATACTATTTTAGGATTGTGTAATAATGATGCTATTATTTCAAATCTCATTCTTTCTCCTAAAGATAATTTTCTTACTTGTGTATTTAATAAATGACTTACATCTAATTCTTTTGCAAATTCTGTTATTTTATCTTTTATGTATTTGTCATCTAAATTGTATATTGTGCCTTGAATCTCCAAAGCATATTTTGGAGGTATATCTTGACTTAACAAACTTCTATTTCCAAAAACTACTCCTATATCTTTTACATAATCTATTCTTTCAGTAAATGGGTTTTTGCCTAAACATTTAATAGTTCCTGATGTAGGTATTAAAATTCCTGTTAACATTTTTATAGTTGTACTTTTACCAGAACCATTTTCTCCAATATAACCTATTTTTTCTCCTTCTTTAATTTCAAAAGACATATTAGTTATTACTTTTTTATCTTTTTGTTTTTTGATTAAAAAGTTTTTAAATTTATTAAATCTACCTTTTATTTCTTCAGGTACTTTAAATATTTTATTAACGTTATTTAAACTAATTATTATATTTGACATAAAAATCACTCTTAAAAAGTTTTTTCAAAAATTAGAATGTGTAATACATATATAAATGTATTAGATTATATTTTTAAATACTATTTATATTTATAATATTTTTTCAATTCTTTTTAATATATTTTCTGGATTGTCTGAAGAATTTATTTTTTTAATTAATTTTAATTTATTAAAATATTTTTCTAATGGTTTTGTTTCAATATTATATACTTTTAATCTTTTTTTAATTATACTTAATTTATCATCAGGTCTTTGTATTAGTTTTTCACCATCATTATCACAGATACCTTTAATTTTTGGTTTTAAATTTTTTGTATGATATATTGTCTTACATTTAGGGCAAATTCTTCTGCCTGTTAATCTTTCTAAAATTATTTTTTCAGAAGCTTTTAAATCTAAAACTAAGTCTATTTTTTTTACTTTTATAATTTCATTTGCTTGTTCTATATTTCTAGGAAAACCATCTAATATTATATTTTTTGATTTAACATTTTTTATTGCTTTTGCTATTAATGGAATTATTATTTCTGTAGGTACTAATTTACCATTTAACATATATTCTTGAATTGTTTTACCAATTTTTGTTTTTTTTGCAACCTCTCTTTTTAAAATTTCAGATGCGGATAATATTTTCATATTATGTTTTTTAACCAACCGATTTGCAATAGTACCTTTTCCTACACCTGGTGCTCCAAACATAACGATAATCATAAAATCACCTATTATAATAAAGATATAAATCTATATATAGTTTATTGCAAATAAATGTTTTAAAAATATAGTAGCATAACAGCCTTTTTTAATTCTAAATTCAATAAATTCTTTTTGTTTCAAGTCTTTAGGAAAAAAAGTAGTTTTTCTTAATTCTTTTGTTTTTGGGATTATTTTTTCTAAATGTTTTTGTTTTATATTGTATTTCTCTAAAATAATTTCTAAATGTTTTTGATATTTTTTATAATTTGATTTAGAATTTGGTAATGGTAATTCTAAATTAGGTATTTTTTCTAAAGGATAATATAAACTTTCAAATTCTTTATATTTGTAGTCTTTAACAATTTCTTTTAACAATTCGTTCCATAAATGACTTTGAAATTGTTTGTAGTAAAATTGTAAATCCTTTTCATTTAATAAATTAAATGCTTTTTCAAATTCTTTGTTTAATATTAATTCAAATATTTGTTTTTTGTATTGATTTTTTTCAAATACTTTTTCTTTTATTTTTTTATTTAAATTGTTTAAATTATACCAGTTTTTTTCAATTTCTAATCTATCTGTTTTAGTTTCTTCATTAAAAGAATCTCTAGTTAAATAAAATTTTAATGCGTTTTCAAAATCATTATTTAAAACAGATAATGTAATTTTTAAATATTCTGTATTGCCAAATCTTTGAGTATCAAAATAATTTGGACTGCCAATATATTGTATTTTTTTTATTTCTTTAAATGAATTAGTTTTTATTTTAAAATAATTTTCTAAATTTGCACCTGTAAATAAATGTTTTTTAGTATTGTTTACAAATTCTAATTTTATATAATAATCCTTTTCAAAAATTTCAAAATCATTAATTTTTTCATGACTTGTAATATATTGGATAGTTAGTGCATTTTTATCTTTCATGCCTGCATAATAAAAGTTTTTTTTGAATTTTGTTTTTAATATTTGTTCTAAATTTTTATGTGCTAAATTTTTTTTAGTTATTTTATATAAATAAATATTAGAATTGACATTAGTGAAATATTCTTTAGGTATGATCTCTTCAACATAAAAATCTAAGGGGTTTTCTTTTAAAATTAATTGCATAATATTATTTTATAAGCAAGCATTTTAAATATATAATATATTAATATATAATTATTATATTTAATTTAACAGTGAGATTTATGATTACAAGTAATGAATTAAGAAGAAAATATATAGATTTTTTTGTAAGTAGAGGGCATAAAGAAATACCTTCTGCGTCTTTAGTTCCCAATAATGACCCAACAGTTTTATTTACTACTGCGGGAATGCATCCTTTAGTGCCCTATTTATTAGGGGAAAAACATCCTTTAGGTAATAAGTTAGTAAATTCACAAAAATGTATTAGAACCGGAGATATAGAGGATGTAGGAGATTCATCTCATCATACTTTTTTTGAAATGTTGGGTAATTGGAGTTTGGGTGATTATTTTAAAGAAGATGCAATAAAATATACTTTTGAATTTCATACTAAAATTTTAAATATACCTTTAGAAAGATATGCTGTTACTGTGTTTTCTGGAAATAGTTTTGCTAAAAAAGATTTTGAGTCTGAAAAAACTTGGTTATTTTTAGGCATGTCAAAAGATAGAATTGCTTTTTTAGAGGATAATTGGTGGGGTCCTGCTGGTTTAACTGGTCCTTGTGGTCCTGACACTGAAATGTTTTATTGGAAATTAAATAATGTAAAAGCACCAAAAATTTTTGATCCTAACGATAAAAATTGGGTTGAAATAGGAAATAATGTTTTATTGCAATTTATAAAAAATGATAAAGGTGAATATTTAGAATCTAAACAAAAAAATATTGATTTTGGTGGGGGTTTAGAAAGAACTTTGGCTTTGTTAAATGGATTAGAAGATAATTATTTAACAGATTTATTTTTACCAATAATTCAAAAAATTGAAAAATTATCTAATAAAAAATATAATGATAATTTAAGAAGTATGAGAATTATTGCGGATCATATTAAAGCCTCAGTGTTTATAATAAATGATGGAGTAATACCTAGTAATACTGAAAGAGGGTATGTTTTAAGAAGATTAATAAGAAGAGCTATAAGATTTGGTAGTGAATTAGGTTTAAAGAATTTTGTTAAAGAAATTGCTTTGCCTATTTTTGATATTTATTTTGAATTTGAATATTTACAAAAAAATAAATTAATGATATTAACTGAATTAGAAAAAGAAGAACAAAAATTTTCACAAACATTAGAAAAAGGAATTAAAGAATTTGATAAAATAGTAAATAAATGGAATGAAATTAATGGTGAAGATGCATTTTTGTTATATCAAAGTTATGGGTTTCCAATTGAAATGACTATTGAATTATCAAAAGAAAAAAATATCAATGTAGATGTAAATGCTTTTAATGAAGAATATAAAAAACATCAAGAATTATCTAAAACATTGAGCGCTGGAAAATATAAATCTGGTTTAGCTGATAATTCTGAAGCTACAAAAAGATATCATACTGCTACTCATTTGTTAAATGAAGCCTTGAGAAATTTAATATCAAAAAATATTAGACAAAAAGGTTCAAATATAAATGCAGAAAGATTAAGATTTGATTTTAATTTAAATAGAGCATTAACTAAAGAAGAATTATTATTAATAGAAAATGAAGTTAATAAAATAATACTAAAAGAATTAGAAGTAAAAAAAGAAGAAATGCCTTTAGGTAAAGCAATAAAATTAGGCGCACAAGCTGAATTTGGCACAAAATATCCTGAAATAGTTTCTGTTTATTTTATAGGAGATTATTCAAAAGAAATTTGTACAGGTCCACATGTAAATAATACTAAAGAATTAGGTGAATTTAAAATAATTAAAGAAGAATCTTCTGGTGCAGGTATAAGAAGAATTAAAGCTATATTGGAGAATTAATATGCCTAAACCTTTAAAATTAAAAAGAACTTATAAAATAGAAGGCAAAGTTTTTCTTACACATAAATTTAGAGAAAGAGTGAGAGAAAATAGAAAAAAATTAGATGAAATAAGATATATTGATAATTTTAAATATGACGAAGTTTGGCCTTTGAATGATGCTAGATCTAGGTTTAATACTATTTATTATTATTTTTTAAAAGGAGCTCCAATAAATTTTTTTAAAAATCTTAGAAAATCTAATCCTAGAATAATGGTTTTAGGCCCTGGAAAAGGAGAATATATTTTAGATTTACATAATAGATTAAATAGATTAAATATAAATCCTGTAACTGATGTTTTTGGTTTAACTAAATCTGTATCTGAAGAAGTTTCTAAAATTATTAATAAAGATCATTCACAAGGAATAACTTTTGAAGAATTATGGAATTATCCTGAAAAATATAAATCAACAATAGAAAAATTTTTTGGAGAATATGATTTTATTGATGCTAGCTATTCTACAAGTTATCATACAAGTTATCCTGAAAAAACAGCATTTTATACCTCTTTAATGTTGGCAAAAGGAGGAGAAGCATATATTACTTTGAATCCATTCTCAATTTCGAGAAGATTTTTTGATCGATTAAAAGAATTCAAATCAAATAGATTTTTTACAAATGAAAATTTTATTCCTCGAAGTGTTGAATTAACTAATAGTTTTGATAAAAGTATAAAATATGTTTTAAATTATTTAAAAAAAGCTATAAAAGCATATAATAAATCACATAATACTAATTTAGATTTTGAATTTGAAATAATTAATACTGATTCAAAAGATGTATATTTAAAAATTAAACGAATATTATAATATAATGAGTGATTTTAT
>CAZMGA010000006.1:0-34009 GCA_964565725.1 uncultured archaeon
GAGTGCGTAACAGCTCACCTTTCTAGATAAAGGGCGCCAAAAATATACGGGACTAAAGCTAACTACCGATACCTTACAAAACGTAGAATTACGTTATTTGATAGACAGGTGTCCGCATAGGGTAGAAGCTGGGTCGTAAGATCCAGTGGACCTGTGTGGAATATGGATCCTCGCGGTAGTAGTAAAATGAAGAGTGAGAATCTCTTCCGCCGAAAGGGCCAGGGTTCCTTAGCGCTGATATTCAACTAAGGGTTAGTCGATCCTAAGTTCCATCGTAATACGATTAAGAACGAAAGGGAAACAGGTTCATATTCCTGTACCATATAAGTATGTTTCTGGTAACAAAAGGGTTCCATTTGACAGATCTAACTAGGAAGAGTGTCCTTGTCTGGGCATTTAAGTCTTATACAAGCTTGGAGTGTTGTAATGACGAGAAGAGCTTTAAAGAGGTTATGAGGCGCAAGCTTTTTCTGAGGTTAGGTTTCAATGAAAAGAATGGTATCAAAAATCTTATATGATCGTACCGATATCCGGGAATGGTGCCCCTGGTTTAAAAGACCAAGGCGAAGCGGAATAAACTAGTTAAGGGAATTCGGCAAATTAGCCCCGTATCTTCGGTATAAGGGGTGCCTATGATTGTGTAAATCGTAGGTGACACTAACAAAGGGGGTCCGACTGTTTAGCAAAAACGTAGATCTCTGCAAGTCTGTAAAGATTAGTATAGAGGTCGACTCCTGCCCACTGCCAGTACGTGAAAAACCGGTTCAACGGTTCTAAGCGCTGGTAAAGAGCGGACCTAACTCTGAGGTTCTTAAGGTAGCGTAATACCTTGTCGGTTAAATGCCGACTTGCACCAACGGAGTAACGAGATCCCCACTGTCCCTAACTAGCATCCGACGAACACACTTTGTGGTGAATATGCCACATAATCCCAAAGGGAGGCTAAGACCCCACGGAACTTTACCACAATCTGATATTGTTTTGTGATTTTTTCTGTGCAGTATAGGTAGTAGTTTTCGAAGCAGTTTCGCTAGGAATTGTGGAGACGAAATTTGAAATACTACCCTGGAGAGATTACAAAACTCACCTCGAGAGAGGGACATTTTTAGAGTTGGTGGTTGGACTGGGGCGGTACTCCCCTGAAAAGGTATCAGGGGAGCTCAATGGTCTGCTCAGGAGTGTTAGAAACACTCTTTAGAGTGCAAAGGCAAAAGCAGGCTTGACAGTGTTTCGCACAGTAAGAAACGCTGATACGAAAGTAGGACTTAGCGAGCGTTAGTACGCTGTTTCTGAGCGTCTAGTCTGACAGTGAAGCTATCCTGGGGGTAACTGATTTGTCGCGAGCAAGAGTACATATTGACCTCGCGGTTTGATACCTCGCTGTCGGCTTATGGCATCCTGGTTGTGCACAAGCAGCCAAGGGTGGAGGGGTTAACTCATTAAAGCCGTACATTAGCTGGGTTAAGAACGGTGCGAGCCAGTTTGTTTGATATCTTTTGGGATTGTTGATTGTCTGAGGGGAAGATCCATTTAGTACGAAAGGAACAGTGGGTCGTGGCCTCTAGTGTACCTGTTGTCTGACAAGGCATTGCAGGGTAGCCACGCCATAGCAGATAAGTGCTGAAAGCATCTAAGCACGAAGTTGTCCCTAAAAATAGACAGTTACTCACAAAATCGCAAGATGGAGTGACTACTTCTCCCGTAGAACACGGGTTTGATAGGTTAGGAGTGTAAGTAAGAAGCTTTACTGCGACTTATTCAGCTTACTAATACTAATTGAGGTAGGATTTAAATATATAAAAACTTATTAAGGATTTTAAAAGACAAATTTTGGTCAAAACTATAACTTAAGTAATAATTTTAGAGATTTTTCTATTTTTTTAAATAATATAATAATTTATAAAATAATACTTTTAAATAATACATTTAATTGTTTTGTTCAAACATAAATATAAATTTAATTATTATATTATTAATATTTTTATATTTATTAAATTTTTATTTTTAAATATAACAGTACAATTTTTTTTATTTTTTTTAATGATAGGTATACCATTTTGGGCTGAATATTATTTATTTTTAAAAAATAAAAAGAAAAAAATATTTAGTAAAAAACAAATCATTCTTTTTTTAAATAATTTTATTGAAAAATATAACTTTAAAAATTTTAATTTTAAAATTTTTTTGAATGCTATTTTTATTGGTTTAATATTGTTTTTAATTAATGTATTATTTTCTACTTTTGCATATTATTTACCAATAGGGGATTTAGAAAACATATCTAATAATTTATTTAATGATTTTTTAATTAATCCTTTATTAATGATTTTATATTTATTTATTTTGGCATTTGCTGAAGAATTTTTCTTTAGATTATTTTTAACAACTTATTCTGGTATTTGGATATCTTCTTTAATTTTTGCTTTATTACATTTTTCATATAATTCTTTTTTTGAAATTATTGGTGCTTTTATATTAGGTTTAATATTAGCAAAAACTTGGAAAAAAACAAATAATTTTTATGTTGTTTGGATAGCCCATTTTTTACAAAACTTGTTAGTTATTATATGTTTTTTTATTTTTAAATAGTATATTATAAAAATTATCTTAATTCTGAAAAATCTTTGCTTTTTTTACTTTTTAAATTCTTAGGCAAAGTATTTAAAATTCTTTGAGAATTATTTTTATAATTTTTTTTTGAAACAATTTCATGTTTTGTAAACATACCATAATAAGAAAAAAAAGTTTATATATTATTATCTTTTCAGAATGAAAAGATTAAATTATAATTTAATCATTTTCAAATCTTTAATAACAGGTATTTCCCATTTTTCTTTTTGTGTTGCTTTTACTATTGATACTATAATTACAACTACGAAAAAACACCATATTATTGCAAATATAATTCCAAAAATTCCAAAAGTTAGTTTTGTTAATATAGCACTTATAAAAGACAAAATTATTTCTAATAAAAATAGATTTAGTCCTTGTTCTAAATGGAATTTAATAAATTCTGTTTTTTCTTTATTTGATATTATTAATAAAGGAATTAACACTAAAAAACCTAAATAGGATAAAATTGCAGTCATAAGTTCATTATTGCTTAATTCTTTTGATTCATTTTTTTTAGTAACCATAAATATACCTCTTAAAATATTAATATAATATTTAAAAGATATTTAAATATCTTTTGTTTTTATATTTGTATAATTTATTCTTTAATTTTATGTGATAATATGAAATATATTTTAGGTATAGAAAGTACAGCACATACTTTTGGTATAGGTATTGTAAATGATAAAAAAGAAATTTTAGCAAATATTAGAGATACTTTGACTGTAGAACAAGGTGGTTTTTTACCGAGAGATGCTGCTGAACATCATTATAATTTGGCAGTTAGTTTATTAGAAAAAGCTTTGGATACTGCAAAAATTAAATTAAAGGATATATCTTTAATTTCTTTTTCTCAAAGCCCTGGAATTGGACAATGTTTACAAGTAGGTGCAAATTTTGCAAGATATTTATCATTAATTACAAATAAGCCAATTATAGGTGTAAATCACTGTTTAGCCCATATAGAAATAGGTAAAATAACTACTGATTTAAAAGATCCTTTAACTATTTTTGTTTCTGGCGCAAATACTCAAATAATTGCTTACAAAAATAAGAAATACAGAATTTATGGTGAAACTTTAGATATTGGTTTAGGAAATGCTTTAGATCAGTTTGGTAGAGCATTAAATATTGGTTTTCCGGCAGGTCCTGTTTTAGATAAAAAATATTTTTTAGGTGAAAATTATATTGATTTGCCTTATACTGTAAAAGGTATGGATTTGGCTTTTTGTGGAATTTTAACTTCTGCAAAATTAAAAATTGGAAAAGTAAATGAAAATGATTTAATATTTAGTTATTTGCATACTTTGTATTCTATGCTTTTGGAAGTTGTAGAAAGAGCTGTATATTATGCCAAAAAAAAAGAAATAATGGTTGTTGGAGGAGTTGCAGCATCAAAAGCATTAAGACAAATGTTAGAATCTCTAGTTGAACAGAGAAATTTAAAATTAGGTTTTGTGCCTTTAGAGTTTGCTGGTGATAATGGCGCAATGATTGCTTGGCAAGGTTATTTACAATATTATAAAGCTAATGAAAGATTAGAATATGCTGATTTGAAAGTAGACCCTTACAAAAGATTAGATTCAATTAAAATTAATTATATAAAATAGCATATTCTTTTTTGTTTTTCTTTTTTATTTCTGATTTTGTTAAACCATCTAATTCGTGAGGAAATACTAGCCATGCTTTTGTTTTATGTAAATAAAAATCTGGACTTATATTTGTTATATTTTTGCTAGGTTTGTAATAAATTGTAGCTATTTTTAAATTAGGATTTTTTTTAGATTCTTTAATTTTATTAACTATTACATTTAATGTTTTTCCAGAATCAAAAATATCATCAACAATTAATAATTTTGTTTTAGAATTTAATTTTTTTATTAAATCTGGAAATTCCTCTATTTTTATTTTAGTTTGATTATTTATACCTCTGTATGATTCTGTTCTTATTGCTTTATGAAATTTTATATCTTTTCCTGCATATCTAAATAACTCGTGAATTACTATTCCTACAGGTGTACCTCCTCTTCACAAAGCAATTAAGATATCTGGAACATAATTAGAATCTAATATTTTTTTGCTAATTTTAAAGATTTTAAATATAAATTATTTGCACTAATAAATTTTTTTTCCATATATTATATACATCTTATTTATTAATATTTTTGTTGTTATTATTATTTATATGCCTTCAAAAACGCCTACAAGTGTTAAAAAACCAAGAGTTAAAAATCCTAACACTACTTTAAAAAGAACTGTAGGAAAAATGACTCCTGAAAGATTAAGAGAATTAGAAAAAATTGTTTCACTAGAAAAAGCTAAAAGACAAATAAGAAAACAAAAAAGAGTTGAGTTTTTAGAATCTTTAAAAAAAGGAAATACTACTTTAACTCCTGATCAAATATCTGAACTGGAAATGTTAGAAAAGGAAGAAGATATATCTTCTGGAAGATATAATGAAAGAAGAAAATCTAGAACTCCACCAAAGACTTCTGAAACTTTAACAATAGATCATTTAAGAGTAATAATGCAAGAAAAGTTAAAAGAATTTGATTTAGAATTTCAAAAACATTCTAATTTAACATCTGTAGAAAAAGCAAATTTTGCTTTTGATAAAATTTTACAATTAGAAGGGGTTGAAAGATTTTTATCTAATTATCCTGGTCAAGAAGGTATGTTAAAAAAATATATTTTAGTATTTGTAAAAAAACATTATAATTTAGAAATAGAAAAAAATTACGGATGAGTGATTTAAATGCCAACTATGCAACCAAGAATTTCTTCAAGTAATAGTAGAGGTACTAGAACTACTAAAACTTTACATGATGCAAGAAGTGATAGAAGTAAAAGTGCAATTGAAAAAATAAGGAAAAGAAAATCTACAAAAGCAAAAACTCCTGAGGAATTAAAAAGAGAAAAAGAAATTGAAAGAGCAGTTAAAAAATTTAAATTAGATTTAGATAAAAAAGAAAAAAGATTACTTTCAGAATGGAAAAAATTAACTGAAAATAAAACTTTTTTGGATTATGTTAAACAATCAATGGAAGATAGCACAACATTAACATATAATTTAACAAAAAGATTAATTAATGAAGATTTTAAAGTAATTTTTGAAGGTTTGCCTCTTAAAATTAAAAGAGATTTTTCTAATAAATTATCTAATTTAATATATAATTTTATCAATAATTATAGGAATTCTTTATAATTAGATATATTTATATGCTTTATTACTTTATTTTATAAATTAAATAATATTTAAATTGAAGGTGATTTAATGGTAGGTATATTTGAAGTAGAAACAATAGAATCAAAATGGGTACCTCCTTTTGATAAAAAAATATTGTCAAATATTTATTATGTAAATGAAAATGATTTATTTGATGTTGAAGAACATATAAATGAAGATGTTTTTGGAGTTGAAAGTTTAAATTCTGATGTGGCTATAATAAAATTTGATAGAAGATTTATTGTAAAAAAAGGAATTTATTCATCAAATATGGATATGGTTGGACCTCAAACTATAAAATTACATTTAGGTAAACCTGTAGAATTAAGTTTTATGTGGGGTAGTTTTGGAATAACTAAAAAAATTACTTATCAAGGTATAGGTAAAGACCAAAATTCAGACAAAAGTGAATAAATGGAATATAAACAAGCAATAATTATTAGACATGATTTGGGTATGCAAAAAGGGAAAATAGCTGCCCAAGCATCTCACGCTTCTTTAAGTGCATATTTAGAAGCTTTAAGAATTAGTCCAAAGGTAGTTGAAGATTGGATATCATATCAAAAAAAAGTAGTTCTTAAAGTTGAAAATGAAAAACAAATTTTAGATTTATTTATGCAAGTAAAAAAAATATTACCTTGCGCTTTAATAAAGGATGCTGGTAGAACACAAGTAGAACCAGGAAGTATTACTGCTTTAGGTATTGGGCCAGCATTAGAATGTGAAATTGATAAATATACTAAAGATTTGAAATTATTGTGAGAATATGAATTTTTATAATAGGCATAAGATTTATTTTATTTTAATTATAAGTTTACTTTGTATAATTCCTATATTAATATTATACTTTTCTTTTATGTCACCAGGATTAAATATTGAAAGTAATTTAAATTTAGATGTTGTACCTAATTTAGATATTAATTTAGAAAATAATTCAAGTCATATTATAGAAAATATAACTATTTTAATAAATAATAAATTAGTGAATAAAATTGATGTTTTATATCCCAATGATAAAAACAATTATAATTATTTGATTAACGAAGATAATATAGTTTTAACTATTTATTCTAAACAACATAGAGTTTATTCTAGAGAGTATAAGTTAAATAAATCACAATTAAATCAAAATATTTTAGAATATTCTCCAACATATTTTTTTAATAAAATAAATAAAGTTTCGGATTTTAATTTAGAAATTTGTAATAGTTATAATTCAGAAAATTATGTTGTAGAAATCATTACAGATGGAGAATTAATTTCAAAAAATGCTAAAAAAGAAGTAAATATTAATAAAGATGAATGTATTAATTTAGAATATAACATAATATTTAATACACAGGGTTCAAAAAAAATTAAATTTAAAATTTATAATGATGTTTATGTTAAAGAATTATTAATAAGTGGAAATGTTAATTAGTGATATTTATGGATGATAAGCAAAAAAGTATTGTTACAATAATTCAAAATATGTTATCTCAAGGTGAAAATGCAGATAATATATTATTAAATTTAAAACAAATGGGTGTTCCTGAAGATCAAGCAAAAACATTATTAATGATTGCTCAAACAAATACTTTGGCTGTTTTAAAAGGGGAAGTTAAAAATATTGTTTCTGAAGAATTTGATGAAAAATATCCTAACTTTGAAGAAAAGTTAAAAGAAAACATTAATGATAAAGTAAATAAAACAGAAACTATTATTAAAAAAGAAGTATTTGAAACATTAAATAATAAAACTAAAGAATTTCAAACAGAACAACAAAAATATGTTGATAAAATAGTTAATGTGTCTGTTCAACAAGATTCAAAAATACAACAAATTCAAAATAAATTAAATGAATTAGGTTCTAATTATGATAAATTAGCAATAGGTTCCACAAAATCATTTTTTTATTTAAGAATTGCATCTTTTTGTATAGGTATAATAATTGCTATATTTTTAATATATAAATTATTTACTTTAGTACCAGGTTATTCAATAGATTACTTATTATTCTACATAATAGCTGGTTTAATTGCAACTATATTAATAGTATTAGGATTAATGTAAAATTAAAAATAGGATATTTTTAATCCTATTTATATTTTTCAATTAATTCTCTAATTTTAGGTTCAGGATAAGCCCCAACAAACATATCTATAGGTTCTTTGTTTTTATAAAAAACTACAGTAGGTATAGACATTACTCCTAAATTTTCAGCAATTTGTTGTTCTAGATCTACATTTATTTTAATTAATTTGATTTTATACTCATCACATAATTTTTGAAGTACTGGTCCTAATGCCTTACAAGGCCCACACCAATCAGCAAATAAGTCTACTATAATTAAACCAACTTTACTTTGTTCTATTACTTCTTTATCAAAATCCATATTTATCCCTCAATTTATTTTTTTATTATATTTTTATATTATTATATAAATATTTAATAACCCTTTTTATATTTTTGTGTTTGTTTATATTTATGGATGCTGAAAATAATAAAGATAATAATGATTATGCTGAAGATTATAAGGATTTAGATGATAATTTATCAGGCAATATTTATGATGATGAATCATTACCTAAGGATGAGGAATACAATCCTTTTATTAAAAAATTTGAATATTTTTTGAATTCTTATTATAAGAAAGAATTAGATTATCTAATTCAAGTTTATCCTTCAAAGAAAAGTTTATTAATTGATTTTGAATTAATAGAACAATATGACCCTAGTTTAGCTGATGAATTAATTGCAAATCCTGAATATATTATTGGAAATATTCATTCGGCCGCAAAAAATTATGAATCTATATTATTAGAAGAGAAAAAAGATTTTGATCCTGTTATAAGAATTAGTAATTTACCTAAAGATAAAAGAATTATGATAAAACACATATCTTCAGATCATTTAGGTAAGTTTATTTGTGTTGAGGGTTTAGTAAAACAATTTACAACTGTATTGCCAAAATTAAAAAAAGCACATTTTATTTGTCAAAAATGTGGATTTGAATTAAATTTACATCAAGAAAGTTTGGATTTAGTAAAACCAAAAATTTGCCCAGAGTGTAAACATAGAGTATTTACTTTGGATGAAATTAATAGTGAATTTATAGATTATCAAAAATTAGAAATACAAGATCTTTTAGAAAATCTAAGGGGTGGAGAACAAAGTAGTACTATTAATGTTTATGTTCAAGGTGATTTAGTAAATTCTTTCACTGCTGGAGAAAGATTAATTATTTCTGGAATATTAAAATTAAGAACTCCGCCAGAAGTAAAACAAACTGTTTTCAGTCAATATATTTTATCATCTAGTATTGAATCAAGTAAACAAGATTTTGAAACTATAGAAATAACTAAAGAAGATGAAGAAAAATTAAAAGAATTATCAAATAATCCCGAGATTTATAACATGTTAGTAGATTCTATAGCTCCGCATATAAATGGGCATCAAGAAATAAAATTGGCTGTAGCTTTACAATTATTTGGAGGTGTTAGAAAAACTTTAGATAATCAATCAAAAATTAGAGGAAATTTACATATATTGTTAGTTGGTGATCCAGGTGTTGGAAAATCTCAAATTTTGAAAGCTGCTGAAAAAATCGCACCTAAAAGTATTTATATAGTTGGTAAAACTGCTTCTGGAGCAGGTCTTACTGCAACAGCTGTAAAAGATGAATTTGGAGAAGGTGGTTGGACACTAAAAGCAGGAGCATTAGTATTAGCAAATGGTGGATTTGCTATGGTAGATGAATTTGATAAAATGGATCCTGAAGATAGAAGTGCAATGCACGAAGCATTAGAACAAGAAACAGTATCTATTGCAAAAGCTGGAATGGTAACTTCTTTTAAAACAGAAACTTCTGTATTAGCTGCTGCAAACCCTAAATATGGTAGATTTGATTCTCATAAAGATGTGCCTTCACAAATAGATATTCCTCCAACATTAATGTCTAGATTTGATTTATTTTTTGTTTTGCAAGATATTGTTGATAATGTAAAAGATAAAGAAACAATAGATTCTATTTTAAGAGCTCATAAAACTGGTGCTTTATTACAAAAACAAAAAGATTCACAGTTAAACGAAAGAGAAAAAACATCTTTAGATAAAATAAATATTATTTCTTCTTTAGATCAAGAGTTATTAAGAAAATATATTTCTTATGCAAGAACGAGAGTATTTCCTGTTTTAAGTGATGTGGGTTCAGAAATGCTTCAAAAGTTTTTTTTAAGTTTAAGACAAAAAAGTCAAGATGGAAGAGTAACTGTAACATATAGACAATTAGAAGCTTTAATTAGATTAGCAGAAGCTAGTGCAAGAGTAAGATTATCTGAAAAAGTTTTGGAAGAAGATATTGAAAGAGCTATTGGTTTATATAAAAAATCTATGGAACAAGTTGGAATGGATCCAGAAACAGGAGAAATGGATATTGATTTAATAACCAGCGGTAGAAGTCATAGTCAAAATCAAAGACATTTAAAAATAATGGAAATAATAACTAAATTAAATGCAATAACTGATTATGAAAAAGGAGTACCTATGGATTTAATTTTAGAACATTGTGAATCAGAAGGCATAGATAAATTAAAAGCAAAAGAAATTATAAGAAAATTAATTAATACTGGAGAGTTATATGAACCAAGAAACGGATTCATCAAAGTTCCAAATTCTACATAAAGTTAATATAAAATATAAAATGCTTATTCAAGTTTTTTTATCATATGTATTAACTGCAATTATAGCTATATTTTTGGCAACTATATTTAAAATAAGTAATATTCCTAAGGATACTTTTGCAGAACCTAATAGTTTTATTAATACTTTAATTATTTTTGGAATTATAATTATTGAAACTATTATTATAATAATTTTAATTAAAATATTTAAGAAAATAAATTTTTTAAAAATTATAGATATTTTAGCAACTTTTTTTTCATTATTTGGAATATTAAGTCTTTTTATAAATAATTTAATAATTATTTTAGTTTTAACTTTGGGCTTAGTATTATTAAAAGAATTTTGGAATAATATGTGGTATAAAAATATAATGATTTTTTTAGTTGTTGGTTTTTTTAGTGCATATTTGGGTTATAGTTTAGGATTATTTCCTATAATGTTATTATTATTTTTAATAGGTATTTATGATTTTATTGCTGTGTTTAAAACTAAACACATGGTTTTTTTAGCAAATAAAATAACTCAAACAAATAATACTTTATTTATTATGGATTTTGGGAAATCAATTTCTAAAGTAAATCAAAATATTAAATCAAATAATGATATCAAAGAAAATAAAAAAGAAAATATTGAAAATTTAAAAAAAGGAGACAGAGAACATTTATTTTTAGGTACTGGGGATTTTGCCTTACCATTAATTGCAGTAGTATCAATGTATTTAATTAATCCTATTTTAGGGATAATTGGCTTTTTAGCAGTATTGTTTGGTTTAGAATTAACTATTTGGTTATTATTTAACAAAAAGCATTTAGCTTTACCAGCTATTCCTTTGCAAGTAGTATCTCTTTTAATAATTTATGGGGTATATTTATTAATAAATTTATTTTAGGTTTAGTGAATTATATGAAATTTAAAAATAAATTAATTGGAGAAAGAATTGTTTTGAAAAAATCAAAACCAAGTTTTGATTTAGCCGAAAAAATATTTTTAAGTATAGATAAAAATAGAGCTCACTTAAAAGAATGGTTTCCTTGGGAGAGTGAAACTAAAAAAATAGAAGATTCTATGAAATACTTATTTGAGACTGAAGAAAGAGAAAAAAAATTTGAAGAATTAGATTATGGAATTTATTTAGAAAATAAATTTATAGGAAAAATTAGTGCTTTTGATATTAATAAAAAGAATCAACGTTGTGAAATAGGTTATTGGCTTTCTAAAGATTTTATAAATAAAGGTTATATGACTGAAGCAGTAAAGGTTTTGGAGAAATATTTGTTTGAAGATGTGAAAATAAACAGGATTCAAATAAGATGTGATATTAGAAATATAGCTTCTGCAAGTGTTGCTAAGAAATGTAGCTATGTTTTTGAAGGCGAATTAAGAGAAGTAAAATATAATCTACTTAAGAGAGAATACATTTCAGAATATGTATTTTCTAAGTTAAAAAAGGAATATAAGCCAAAGAAATCTAGGAAATAAGCTAACTTAAGGTTTATAAATATTTCTATATACTATATATTAATTACAATTAAGCCGTTGGAACTGCTTTTAGCAGGAGGTATCGTTTTGGTTATAGAAAAAAAAGAAAGTATAAAATTAGATGTAAGTGAAAAAAACATTGAAAAATACATTACTGCTTTAAAGGAAGCTAAGCCTAGAAAGTTTACTCAAACTGTAGAAGCTGGTATAAATTTAATGGGAATTAATTTTAAACAAACTGCCAATAAAATTGGTTTTGATATAGTTATTCCTCATCCATTTAGAAAAGCTCCAAAAGTAGCTTTATTTGCAAGTACTCCTAATTTTAGAGAAACTGTAAAAGGTGCTTTTGATAAAATATTTGATGGTGAAGAAATTCCTAATTTAAATAAAAAAACAGCAAAAAAAATAGCAAAAGAATATGATTTATTTTTTGCAGAACCAACTGTATTACCTTTAGTAGGAAAATATTTGGGACAAACTTTTGCACCTAGAGGTAAAATGCCTAAACCTTGCCCTCCAACAGCTGATGCTGTTAAAGCTATGGTAAGTAGTTATTCAAAAACAATAACTGTTTCTAATAAAAAAGGTAATTCATTACCAGTATTACATTTTCCAATAGGTAAAGAGGATATGCCAATTAAAGATTTAGCTGAAAACTTTTTAGCAATTTACAATAAATTATTAACTGTATTACCTGGAAATACTCAGAATTTGAAATCAATGTACTTTAAAACTACTATGGGTCCAGTAAATTACATTTTTAAGAGGTAGATCGACAATGGCAAAAAACGTAGAAATTAAAATGCATTATAAAAAATGGAGACAAAATGAAAGAGCCATTATTGAAGACAAATTAAAAGATTATCCTTACATAATAATTGTTAATTTAAAAACATTACCTGCAAAAGCTGAAAGAGAATTTAGAGCTCTTTTAGTAAATAATGGTTGTTTTGTTAAAGTAGCAAATTCAAATGTAATTAAACATGCTTTACATAATAATAAAATAACTAATTTAGATGATTATTTAAATGGTCCAACAATGTTAGCATTTAGTAAAGAAAATCCTTTTAAGATCTATAAGGAAATAAAAAAGAATGCAAGTGCTGCATTTGCAAAAGAAGGTATGATTGCTCCTGATGATATTTACATCCCTGAAGGAGATACTGGTATTGCTCCTGGTCCTGCATTAACAGACTTCAAATTAGCAAAAATAGATACTCAAATAAGAGCTGGAAAAATATATGTATCTAAAAAAACTTTAGTTTGTAAAAAAGGAGACCCTGTAGATTCTAAAGCTGTTGTTTTATTAACTAAATTAAATATTAAACCTATGAAAGTTATTTTAGATATAAGAAAAGTATTAGATAAAAAAGACAATATTTTATATTCTAAAGATAATATAGATATTAATTTAGAAGATGTAATGAATAAAATAAAGAATGCGTATCAAAATTCATTTTTCTTGGCATTAAGTCAAGAATATATTACAAAACAAACAATTAAACCTTTATTGATTAAAGGTTATAAAAACACAAAAGCAATTGCTTTATCTAAAAATATTTTAAACAAAAATACTGCTAAAGATATTTTAATTAAAGCTCATAAAATTGCAAATAATTTAAACAAAAAAACAAGTATTTAAAGAGGTGGATTAATGGAATATATATATGCTGCTATGTTATTAAATAGTGCTAAAAAAGAAATTACTGAAGAAAGTATTACTAATATTATAAAAGCTGCTGGTTTAACAGTTGATAATGCTAAAGTTAAATCTTTAGTAGAAGCTTTAAAAGATGTTAACTTTGAAGATGTAATAAAAGAAGCATCAACAGTACAAGTTGCTGCTGCTCCAGTTGCTAGTGCTTCTGCTTCTGCAGTTAAAGAAGAAAAACCTGTAGAAGAAAAGAAAACTGAAGAAGAAGCTGCTGCTGGTTTAGGTAGTTTATTTGGTTAAACAACCGTGGGGAATACATCCCCTTTTTTCTATTTTTTAATTATGTTTTTAATAATATCTGATTTTTATTATTTATGATTTATATGGTATGCCTGGAGCAAAATTAGATTTTGGTGAAGAGATTTTACAAGGAGCAAAAAGAGAATTAAAAGAAGAAACTAATTTAGATGGTAAAGGAAAAATAATTGCAATAAATAATATTTTAACTTATGAAAAATCTATACCTTTAACACATTTTACTCAATTTGTTGTTTTATTTGATAATGTTTCAGGAAAACTAATTGAAGAAAATAGAGAAGGTAGTTATACTTTTGTGGATCAAAAAGAATTTGAAATTAAATATAAAGAAAATAGATTATTCCCAGATAATTTATTAATATTTAATATTGTAGATAATTATTATAAAGAAAATAAATTAAAAATGTATGAATTAAAAATGTTCAAAGAAGGAAATAGATTTTTGAATATTGACCATAAAGAAATTTGTTAATTTATAATTTCAATATGCATACTTTTACAAGTTCCAATTAAATTGTTTATTTTAGTTTTATCATTTTTAAAAAAGTCTTTTACTATTGTTTCTAAATCAGAATAGTTTATTTTATTATTTTTTGCAAATCTTTTTATTATTTCTGAAGTTTTATTTGTTAAATTAATAAAACTATAAGTTCTATTTCCAACATCTATATTTAGATTTATTTTTGAATAAGGATCAATTTCTTTGTTATTTAATAATTTATTAATATCATAAACTAATAAATTAATGTCTATGCCATATTGTGCTACTAAAGGACCTATATCTGCACAATTTACTATTTCTTTTTTAATTGGAATTTCTAAAATTATATTCATAAATACCAGTAAAAATAGAAAAATAAAGAATAAAATTATTCTTTATATAATTTAACTGTTTCAGCTTTTATTGTAATTGGCATTTTAATAGTAGCATCTAAAATTTCAACAGTTACTTCTTCTTTTGTAGGATTATCTCTAATAATACGAGCTTTTTCTCCTTTCAAATAACCACTTTTTATTTCTACTATTGCACCTGGTTTTAATTTTTCCATTACACTTTCTAAATGTAATAAAGATTCTAATTCTTTATCTGAAACATAGCCTATAGTCATAGAATTTTTCTTAATATAAGTTATATCTGCAATAGCTCTTTTTAATGTATTATCATTGTTTGCTTCTACAATTAAATAATTTTTTATGTTTGGCAAACTAATAATAGAATAAATTGGTAGTTCCTTTGATTTATTTTTTAAAATCGCTGAAACTAATTCTATTTGTCCTGGGGCTACTTTTAAAGTAAATATCATAAAATCACCTATGGCATGTAAAATAAATATAATAGTAATGTAATTAAGAAACCTATAAATCCAATTGCTAATATACCTATTCCTACTATTTTTGCTAAACCCCAATATTCTTTTGCTGTTGGTTTTTTAGCTACTAAAAATACTCTTTTAGCATTTGAAAAAAATGTTGATATATTCATCTAATCACTTAACCCATATATTTTATATCTAAATCATTATCATCTAATTCATCTAATTCTCTTCTTCTTTTATTTAATGGTTTTTTTTCTGGATCTAAGTATGGAAAATACCCTCCAACAATAACAACCATTGCTTTAATTTGTGTTTTTGGTAATTCTGGGTCTATCATAGCTCCAAAAATAATATGACTTTCAGGATCTATTTTAGATGCAACTGCTTCAACAACAGTTTGAGATTCTTTTAAGGACATTTCAGAACCACCTACAACATTAATTAATGCTTTTGAAGATGTGCTTATATCTACATCTAATAATGGAGAACTTAATGCATCTTCAGCTGCTTGTAATGCTCTAGTTTCTGGTGTAGCGTTAGGATCTGATTCTCCTAAACCTATCATTGCTGGTCCACCATTTTTTAATATTGTTTTTAAATCTGCGAAATCTAAATTAATTAATCCTATTTTAGTAATCATATCTATTATACCTTTAACAGCATTTGCTAATACTTCATCTGCAACTTTGAATGCTGCATCTAATGGTAAATCAGGTGCAATTTCTAAAATTTTATCATTTGGGATAACTATTACTGTATCAACGCTTTTTCTTAATTTTGCTAAACCATCTAATGCGTTATCCATTCTTTTTTTACCTTCAACAGTGAATGGTAAAGTAATAACTGCTACAGTTAAACAATCCATTTCTTTTGCTATTTCTGCAACTACTGGTGCTGAACCCGTTCCTGTTCCTCCACCCATACCTGCTGTAATAAATACTAAATCTGAATTTTTAATTTCTTTTTCTATATCTGATTTTGATTCTCTAGCTGCATTTTCTCCCACATTAGGGTCGGAACCTGCACCTAAACCTCTAGTTAATTTTTTACCTAATAATATTCTTTTATCACAATCTAAATGTGCTAATGCTTGTGCATCTGTATTTAAACCTATTAATGTAGCACCACTAACACCTAATTCTTTTATTCTTAAAATAGTGTTTCCACCACCACCACCCATACCAAATACGCTTATTTTTGGTTTGGAATTTTCTAAAACAGATAATAAATCTTTATCTGGTTCAACAATTACTTTTGGTTCATTTATGCCTTTTACTGCATTTTTTAAAAGTGATTTCATTTACACACCTCACAGATTAATATAATATATATTATAATATAATAATAAGGAACATATTTAAATATATAGTTTATAAAAAGATCTTATTTTTTAATTTTAAATTTATAATAATAAAACAATAGAAATGTATATAAATGAATTATTTAATATTTTAATTTATAATTTTTATTGAAAATTATAGAAACCTATTTAAATGATAAATATATATTTGTTTCATGAACCAAAAATATTTAAAAAAAACTTATAAAATTTTAAAAGACATAAAGAGTATAAAAATTCAAGGTGCTTCAAAAGTAGAGTTAGCAGTAAAAGAAGCATTTTTAGAAGAATTAAAAGATTTTTCAGAAAATAAAGATTTTAATTATTTTTTTAAATTATCTAAAAAATTTTGGAATTGTAGACCTACAGAACCAGCTGTAAAAAATTTTTTAATTGTTTTTTTAGAATTTGCTAAAAAAAATATAAATTATAAAAATAAACTAATTAATTTTGTTGAAGATAGTATTAATAATCAAACAAAAGCAATAGATAAAATCACAAAATTTGTAAATAAAGAAATTAAAGATGAAGTAATAGTTTTTACTCATTGTCATTCAAATATAGTTGAAAATTCTATTAAAGAATTAAATAAATATAATAAAATAAAATTTGTAGTAAATACAGAAACAAGGCCATTATATCAAGGAAGAATTACTTCTAAAAATATTGCAAAATTAGGTATAAAAGTTTATCATGTAATTGATTCTTCAGTTTATGCTTTAGCGAGTTATTTAATTTCTAAAAATGAAAAAATTGTTTTTTTAAGTGGTTCTGATGTAATTTCAAAAAATGGAGATTTGGTGAATAAAATAGGCACATCTCAAATTAGTCTTTGTTTGAATAATTTAGGAATAAAACATTATGTTTTAACTACAAGTTCTAAAGTTGCCCCTTATGGTATAAATTATGACTCTTTAGATGATGTAGAAATAAGAAAGCCTAAAGAAATTTGGTTAGAAAGAAATAAAAAAATAGATGTTATTAATTATTGTTTTGATATTACAAATAATAAATTAATATATAGAATAATTTCTGAAAAAGGTATATTTAAACCAAAAGAAATAGTAAAAATAAAACAATATTCTAAAAAAGAAAAAGAGTATTATGATTTATTAAAAGAATAGGTGATGTTATGGATAATGAATTTAGTTTAAAATTAAAAATTCAAGACATAGGTTTTGAAACTCCAGCTATAATTTGTATATTGAATGAAAAAGATGCACGAAATTTTGGTGTGGTTCCAGATGATAGAATAATATTAAAAAATATGGATAGTGGACAATATATTTCCGCTGTTGTAGATGTTTCAAAAAAAACAGTTAAACAAGGATTTATTGGAATATCTGAAACTGTTAAAGAAGAATTAAATTTAATTAATAATAATTACTTATATATTAGTCATGCTGCAAAACCAAAAAGTTTTGATTATATTAAAAAGAAAATTGCAAATGAACCTTTAACTAATGATGAGATGAAAGAATTAGTACATGATATTCAACATAACGCATTATCTACTATAGAATTAACTGCATTTATTACTGCTGTAAAAATAAATGGATATAATGTAGATGAAACTTATTCTATGGCTAAATATATTGCAGATAGTGGAGATAAATTGAAATTAAATGTGGATGGTATTATTGTTGATAAACACAGTATAGGTGGAATAAATGGTAGGGCTACAATGATAGTAGTACCAATAATTGCTAATTTTGATCAATTATATATGCCTAAAACTTCTTCAAGAGCAATTACTTCCCCAGCAGGTACTGCTGATGCTATGGAAGTATTAACCAATGTATCTTTAGATATAAATCAATTATCACAAGTTGTAGAAAAAACACACGGAGCTTTAGTTTGGGGTGGAGGATTTAACTTTGCACCAGTAGATGACAAAATTATTAAAATTGAAAGACCTTTAAGAATAGATCCACAAGGTCAAGTAATAGCATCAGTTTTGTCTAAAAAAAGAGCTGTAGGGGCACAGAAAGTAGTAATAGATGTTCCTGTAGGTGCAGATATGAAAGTCAAAACTTTGCCGGAAGCTGAAGATGTAGCTACTAGATTTGTGAATGTAGGAAAAAAATTAGATATGGATATTAGAGGTGTAATAACTAATGCAAATACTCCTTGTGGTGCTGCATTTGGTTCTGCTTTAGAAGCAAAATATGCTATGGAAATTTTAGAAGGTAAATTTTATGATAATTTAGCTGAAAAATCTTGTGAATTAGCAGGTCAAGTTTTAGAATTATCTGGCGTAGCTAGTAAAGGCGAAGGTACTACAAAAGCTAAAGAAATTTTAAAAAGTGGAAAAGCATTAACAAAAATGAAACAAATTATTGATGCTCAAGGAAAGAAAATAAACAATTCCAAAGATGTTCCTATTGGGGAATATTATTATGATGTTTTAGCAAAAGATAGAGGTACAATATTAAGTCAAGGCGTTTTTAATTTTACAACTATTGCTTTATCAGCTGGGGCTCCATTTGATAAAGGTGCAGGAGTATTATTAAAAAAGAAAATAAACGATCAAGTAGAAAAAGATGATGTATTATATAGAATTTATGCTAATAACAAAGATAAATTAGAATATGCAAAAAAAATGGCTGAAAAATTAGAGCCTATAAAATTGGAAGATATTATTATTAAAGAAATATCTTAAATTTTATATTATTTTTTTAATATTGCTGTTATTTTTTCAATACTTCTAGTAATATCTGCTTCTGATTTAGCTCCAGCACAAATCATTTTTCCATTTTTAAATAATAATAGACTTACCATTGGATCATATAATCTAACAATAGCTCCAGGAAATTGTTCTGGTTCATATTCTACATTATCTAATTTTGTTGCTAATGTAAATAAATCTACTTTTAAATCTAATTTTGCAGATGCTACTAAATTAACTATTTTATAGGTTGGTTTTGTAGGTATAACTATATTAGGAGTAATTTCTTTTAATAATTTACATGTATTAATAATTCCTTTTGGGATTTCTGATTCTTTTTGAGCTCCAGCACAATTAATTTTTCCATTTTTAAATAAAGTTATTGTCATTTTAGGTTCATCTAATCTCATTATAGCTCCAGGAAATTGTTCTGGCTCGTATTCTACGCTAGGTAATGAAACAGCTATATTAAATAAATCTAAATTAGCACCTAAATTACTTACTGCAACTAAATTAACTATATTATATTCTTTATCTTTACCCAAAAACTATCACCTTTAAACACATAAAATTATACTTAAAAAAAGAATGATAGAAACATTTATAAATAAACCTATTATAAATAATATATTATAAAGGGGGATTTTTATGTTTGAAGGAAACCAAGATGATGTTGGTGCAATGCCAGATTTAGGCGCACCAGAAAAAAAGAATTTTTTTCAAAAAATATTTTCAAAAGGAGAAACTGCTATACCTATAATTTTAGTAGTAGTTTTGTTAATAGTATTAGTATTTGCTTTTGGCAATACAGATTATTCAAATATACCTTTAATTGGAGGAGCAATAAAATCTATTGCTGGTGAAAAAATGTATAGTGTATTAGTTGTAGGTCAACCAGATGCTATAGCTATGTCTTCAATTTATGGTAATAATGATTTTACAAAAAAATATCGTTTTGTATTTAAAAGTGAAAATGATGGTTCTTTAGAGAGATATCCAGAAAATACTTTAAATCAATATGATTTTATAATTATAGATCAAACAGAATCAACAACTTCTGAAGGACAAAAAAGAACTTTACCTTATCAATTTACTAAAGCTATAACTAATTATGTAAAAGGCGGTAAAAGTGTAATGTTCGTAGGTAATTCAGGTCATTTAGCAACTAATTATGATGATGCTTATGGTTGGAAAGCAACTTATGGAAATATAGTTCCGATGGATTGTAGTGCAAGTTATAATTTAACTGCTCCTTGTGAGGAATATAGTAAAATTACTATTACAGGTGTTTTAGAAAATACTCATCAAAGTAATGTTTTAGATGGTATTGAACAATTCCCTACAGTTGCACAAAAAGAAATGGGAGTTCCAGGAATTTCATTTTCTTTGTTTAATGTAAATTTAACAAATAATTCAAAAGAATGGATGTCTATAAAAGATATAAGAACTAATATGTCTTATCCAGGAATATTAGTAAGTAATAGTATGTTAGGTGGAAAGGTAGTTTATTTATCATTCCAAGATTATGGTAGAATTCCAGATATAATGCAAAGATTGTTTACTTATTTACTTTAAACAAATCTTTCCCCTTTTTTTATTTTTTTATTTTTAATTTAATATTTATAGTGGTTAAATATGTTTGATGGTGTTAGTTTAATAATTTATAATAATGCAAATATTCCTAATTGGATATTGTTTATAATAAATGTAATTGGTTTTTTAATTGCTTTAAAAATAGTTTATTTTGTATTAAAAGTAGTATTAAAATTAATTACTAAAAAAACAAAAAATAATTTTGATGATGAATTATTAAGAATAATTGAATATCCTTTAATAATTATTATATCTTTGTTTTTTTCAAAAATATCTCTATCTATTTTAGGATTATCAGATTCTGTTTTAAATATTATAAATATTATAATCAATATTTTATTATTAGGAGTTATCACTTGGTTTTTATATTCTTTAATAAATGTTGTTTATCAAAATATATTAGTACCTATATCTAAAAGAAGTAAATCTAATTTAGATGATAGGTTATATCCTCTTTTACGTAAAGTATTAAAAGTAATATTAATTTGTTTTAGTGTATTATATTTTTTTGATTTAGTAGGTATAAATATTACTCCCTTATTAGCTGGTGCAGGTATTGGTGGTGTAGCAATTGCTTTTGCTGCACAAAAAAGCATAAGTGATTTGTTTGGAGGAGTTTCAATTTTAGCTGATAAAGCTTATTTTGTAGGAGATAGAATAAAAGTAAATGATGTTATTGGAACAGTAGTTGATTTGGGATTAAGAAGTACAAAATTAAAAACTTTTGATGAAACAGTAATAACTATACCTAATAGTGTTATGGCTGAAAGTAATATTGAAAATTTTAATAAAAATAATAAAGCAATAACTGTTAGAAATACAATAGGTTTAACTTATAACACTTCTAATGAAAAATTAAACAAAGCTAAAAAAATAATAATAGATATATTATCTAAAAATGAACATGTTATTGATACTCCAGTTATTAATTTTACAAATTTTAATGCTTTCTCTTTAGATTTGGCTTTATCTTTTAAAATTGATAATTTTGAAAATAAATCTATTGTTTTAGATAATATTAACATGAAAATTAAAGAAAAATTTGAAAAAGAAAAAATAGAATTTGCATATCCTTCTCAAACAATATATCTAAAAAAGTAAATTTATATAGGTATGCGTATTATATAATTAATATTAAATTTATTATTATTTAATTAAAGGGGTGTGTTTTTATGAGTAAAAAAGAAATTAATGATTTAATTTTAAAGTATCAAAGAACAGGTAATTTAGATAAAGCTAGATGGTTAGAAACAATAGATAAGAGAATTCCATTATCTTTCAAAAAAAGAATAATTGAAAATGATAAAACTGTTTTAAGAGAATTAATATTGCCTAATTGGTTAACTTGGGAATTTTTGAGAGATTGGGCTATGGATGACGCTCAACAAGTTATATGTAGTGCTTGTGGTGAAAGAGTAACTGAATTTGTGCATTATAAACAAATTAATCTTTGTAGAGAATGTTTAGAAAGTTTAACTAAGATGTAATATGTACAAAAAAATAATTATTTTATTTCTTTTTTTATTTTTGTTTATATTACCTGTATATTCTAATAGGATTACATATAATATAATTTCAGAAAATCCTAGTAGTACCCCTTATTTTATAGGCACATATATTAAAGATTTTTCAATTGGTTTTCAAGATGCTTATAATAAAACAGTAAATATGAATTTATCAAATTTATCTGTAAATTTTGGAGATAAAAAACAAATTTTTAAAAAAGAAAGTGATAATTTATATCATTTAAAAAATTTTTACATTACTTCAGATATTGTAAATAACAATAAATTAAATGTAGAAATAAAAACAACTTTATCAAAAGAATATCAAAATATAAGTAATACTTATTTATTAGAAAATATTTCTAATATTATAAAAACTGATTTTGATTCTGAAAAATATAATAAATTAACATTAGGGGAAACAATAAATTTAAGTTTTAATTATGATAATTTAAACAATAAAATATCTAATATGAGTTGTTTATTAAATAATGTTTACGAGTTCAATTGTAATAATAAAGCATGTAATTATAATTATGTTGTTGAAAATGAAGAATCAATATTAATTACTTGTACATTTCAAAAGTTAGAAAATAATATTAATAAAAAATATCCTTTAAGTTATAAAATAAATCCTGTTTTTATTGAAGGAATAAAATTGTCTAATATAATTAATCCTAAAAATGGAGTAATATATAATCCTTTTGAGGTTTGTTTTTCTGTTAAATATAATAGTGATCATCAATTAACTGAATATGGTGTTTTTAAATTTTATTTTAATAATAAAGAAATAGATTATTATCAAAAAGATAATTATTTTTGTTTTAATGAATTTTTAATTCCTTTAACTAATTTAAAAGGTAATATGAAATTTAATTATTTAAATAAAGATTATGAGTATCCTATTGATATAAAATTAAAATTTGGTCCTTATTGGATTGGTTTTATTATAATTTTATTATTATTTATCTCTGTAAATATTATATTAATTGTTTTAAATGTTAACAATAAAGAAGATTTAGATTCATTAGTTAAGAAAAGAGATTTATATAATACTAAATTAAAATTAGTAAAAGAAAGATATTTAAAAGGAGAAATAAATAAAAAAGAGTTTCAAAAAGATTTAGAAGAATATACTATAAAAATATCTTGGTTAAATGAAAAAATAATTTACAGTAAAAATTTAAGTAGTTCTAATTATGATGTTGAAAAAATTAAAAAAGAAGCATCTAAAGAATTATTAGGTATAATTAATGCAAAACCTCAAGTTATTAAAACAGAAGTAAATGAAAATATATCTGAAAATAAAGAATTAACATTAGAAGAAACAGAAATAAAGGATATTCCAAAGTATACATTAAAAGAAAGAATTAAAGAAAATTTTGAAAACATTCTTTCTAAAATCAAAAATTTGTTTAAACCTAAAAAACCATTACAGAAAGAACAATTAAAAAATGATGTTGAAGCATTTGACATCAAAGTAGAAGATGATAATGAATTAAAAGAATTAATTAAATCAAATAAAAATGATTTTAATATTAAAGATTGGGAAAAGTAATAAAAACTTTATTATGGAGATATATTTATGGCTATTAAAGATTTCTTAAAAAAATTAGTACCTAAAGTAGGAGAAGAACCAAAAGAAAGTGTTCCTGAAAATAATGGTGAAAATTGTGCTTATTGTCAAGGAAATAATCCTGATAAAAAATGGATGGGTCAATTATGGCATAAGGATTGTTTAAGAAAAGCAAAAAAAATGGCTAAAAAGATGATCTAAATGGGATTTGATTTCAAAAAAATTTTAAAACCAATTCAAGATATAACAGATAAGTTTTGGGCTTTTACAACAAAAAGTGCATCTATATTTATAGCATTACTTTTTGTAATATTTTCTTTGGGTGCAATTTATGGTTATATAATTGCTTTACATAGTTTTTTTATTCCTAGTATAATATTATTATTAATAATCCCGCCTGGTTTAGGATTAATTGCTTATTATAATAGAGCTTTTGCTACAATATTATTTATTTTATTATTAATTTTTATTTTTATTTAATTTTTTATAATTATATTTTCAACAAATAATATTTTGTTAATTGCTTCTTTTTCATTATTATTTAAAGAATAATTACCTTCAATAGTTATTTCTTTTATTGGTTCTTTCATAGATAATTGATTTTGACTTTTGTATTTTCTTATGTAGGATATTATTTCTTTGAAATCTTCACCTTTTTTAATATAATCTAAATTTATGTTATCATATTCTTGTATAGGTACAAAACAAATAGATTTTTCATTGTTATATTTTTCAAATAATCTTTTATAAACATCTTCACATACAAAAGGTAAAAATATAGATAATTGATTTATAATTTCAAAACTTATTTTATAAATTGTATTTGCTAATTCTTCTTTTTCTTCTTTTGAACCATTATAAAATCTATATTTTATAAATTCTAAATAATTATCGCAAAAGTCAATATAAAAAAAGTCTCTTAATCTTTGTATGGTGTGAGTATAATCATATTTTTGCATATCTAAATTATTATCATTAGTAATTTTATATAATTTATTTAATATCCATAAATCTATAAAATTTTTAGATTCAATATTAGGAATACTTTCAAAATCTTTTAATACTAATTCAACAAAGTTCATAGAGTTTATTAATTTAACAATCATCTTTTTTCCTGCTAACAATTCTTGTTCTGAATAAGGAATGTCTTCACCTAAAGTTACTTGTGCACACCAATATCTAAATGGATCTTTACCAAAGTTATCTACTACTTTTATAGGATCAATTCCATTACCTTTACTTTTAGACATTTTATTTCCTTGACTATCTAAAACGTGTCCATGAACTAATAAATTGTTCCAAGGTAATTTATTTGTGTGATATAAACTTTTTACAATTGTATTAAATGCCCATAATGTTATAATATCGTGGCCTTGTGGTCTAAAACTCATAGGTATACTTTTAGAAGTATCTTTTTCAGGCCAGCCCATATTTATTAAAGGTGTTAATGCTGATGTAGACCAAGTGTCCATAATATTTTTATCTGGTATAAATTCATTACAACCACAATCACAATTTTTATTTGGTTGTGTTTCTTCTGGATATATTGGTAAATCTTCATATTCTGCAAAAATTGGTTTTCCACAATTTTTACAATACCATACAGGAAAAGGAACTCCAGAATATCTTTGTCTTGATATACACCAATTCCATTGTAAATTTTTTACCCAATTGTCATATCTTACTTTCATATAACGAGGTACCCAATTAATTTTTTCAGCTTCTGTTATAAAATAGTCTTTATCATCTAAATAATTTACATACCATTGATCAGTAACAATTATTTCTACTGCTGTTCCACATCTTTCATGACAATTTACTATATGTTTTAAAGGTTTTTGATTAATTAATAAGTTTTCTTTTTTTAAGTCTTCAATTATTTCTTTTCTTGCATCTAATATTTTCATATTCTCATATTTACCACAAATAGATGTCATTCGTCCATGTTTAGATATTGCTTCTTTTAATTCTAATTTATAACTTTTGTACCATTCCATATCTGTTTGATCTCCAAAGGTACAACACATTACTATTCCAGTTCCTTTATCTATAGCAACTCTATTATCTGAATATATTTTTACCCAATGATTAAATAAAGGTACTTGTGCTTTTTTTCCTATTAATTCTTTATATCTGTTATCATCAGGATTTACAAATATTGCTACGCAAGCTGGTAAAAACTCAGGCCTAGTTGTTGCAATAATAATTTCTTTGCCATTTTCCAATTTAAAAATTAAATCATTAAAATAAGTATCTTTTTCTATATCTTCTAATTCTGCTTGACTTATTGCAGTTTGACAATTAGTACACCATAATATAGGCCCTTTTTCTAAATAAACCTTATTTTTTTTATATAAATCTAAAAAAGAATATTGTGATACTTTAATTACTTCTGGGCTAATTGTTCTGTATAATAAATCCCAATCACAACTTAAACCTAAACTTTTAAAATCATCAATAATTAATTCTTCTGCTTTTTTTGTATTTTCTAAACAAATCTTAACAAATTCTGATTTTTCTAAATCTTTTGCTCTTACATTTGCATTTTTTTCTGCTAATAATTCTGTAGGTATTCCATTATCATCTAAACCAAAAGGATAAAATATATTATATCCCTTTTTTCTATAATATCTCACTATAAAATCAGCTATAGTATAACCATAAGCATGACCTATATGCATTCTTCCAGAAACTGTTGGTGGTGGAGTATCTACACTAAATATTGGTTTTTTATCCTCTTTATAACTAAATAGTTTTTCTTTTTCCCAAAAAGTCCAAATATCTTTTTCTGTTTCTTTATAATCTTTTTTTTGTATTGTAATTTTGTCTTTTTCTGTTTTTTCTAAATTATTGTTCATTCTTCCACCATTTTTAAATTTTATTTATAAGTTTATTATAATATAAATTAATTAAATAACAAATAAAATATAATATTTTACATTTTAATAATAAATATTATTAATAACTATATATAAAGTTTATGTGTTTTAAATTAATATGAATAATTAATTATATTTAGTATTTTATTAGTGATGTATATGAATGAATTAAATAATTTAGCATTAAGAAGGAATATTATTTTTCCATGTAATGAAATTTATCCTAATAGTCCTGCTGGATTTTATGATTACGGCCCAATTGGTTTAAAAATAAAAAATAATTTAATAAATTTTTGGAGAAAAGAATTTTTAGAGGATTTAAATGCTTTAGAAATTGATGGTTGTCAAATACTTCCAGAACCAATTTTTAAAGCATCAGGACATTTAGATGGTTTTTTTGATCCTGTTTTAAAATGTTCAAAATGTGGTTTGTTTTATAGAGCCGATAAATTTTTAGAAAGTAAAAATATAGTTATAGGTGAAAAAACACCTTTAAATGAAATAGATTCTATAATTAAAGACAATAATTTAAATTGTGAAAAATGTAAATCCCATTTTGAAAAAGCATTTCATTCTAGTTTAATGTTTGATTTAAATATTGGAACTAATAAAGATAAAGGATATTTGAGACCCGAAGCTTGTCAGAACATATTTTTAGATTTTTTGAGAATTTATAAAGGTTCTAGAAGAAATTTACCTTTGCCTATAGCTCAAATTGGTAAAGCGTTTAGAAATGAAATAAGCCCTAGAAATGGAATAATAAGAGGTAGGGAATTCACTCAAATGGATATAGAAGTGTTTTTTGATCCTTCAGAAATTAATAATTTTGATTATTCTAAATATTTAGATTTAGAATTGCCAGTTTATTTATTAAATGGCAAAGACCAAGAATTTATTAAAATAAAAGACTTAATTAATAGCAAGAAATTAAATTATGGTGTAGAAATTTATTACATTATTAAAGAATATTTATTTTTTGTAAAAATGGGCATAACTAAAGAAAAAATGAGATTCAAAGAAGTATCTATAGAAGATAGACCGTTTTATTCTTTAACTACATGGGACTTTGAAGTATACGTAAAGGATTTAGGTTGGGTTGAACTAGTTGCTAATAATTATAGAACTGATCATGATTTAAAAGGTCATCAAGAAGTATCTAAAACAAAATTAGAAGTAATTAGTAATGATAAAAAAGTATTGCCACACGTTTTTGAAATTTCTATGGGTACAGATAGAATATTATATTCTTTATTAGCTAATAATTTAGAAGGTAATGATGAAAAGTTAGTTTTAAAGTTAAATGAATACATTACGCCTTATCATTTAGCAATATTTCCTTTGGTAAATAAAGATGGATTAGATAATATTGCTAAAAACATATATAATTTATTAAATAAGCATTATTCTGTAATTTATGATGATAAGGGTAGTATTGGTAAGAGATATGCTAGAGTAGATGAAATAGGAGTAAGATATTGTTTAACTGTTGATTTTGAGTCGAAAGAAAAAAATACTATAACTATAAGAGATTCTTGGACTACTAAACAAGAAATAATTAACATTTCTGAAATAGAAGATTTTTTGGTAAAAAAATTTAAAAATTAATAATAAATTACGGTAATTATTTTAAAGGAAAACGTTAAAAAACTTAATAGTAATTACTTTTTTGTTAAGAAAAAGTAATAAAAAACATTAAAAAGTTAAAAAAGTTAAATAAGTTTTTTTTAAATAAACTCATATTATTATAGTATAAGAAACTCTTATTAAAAGGGTTTTCCTTCCGACTCTAAAACATTGTGTAAAAGGGGAGCTAAACTGTTGCAACAGGTCCCTGGCTTCCCTAAAAAAACAAATTTTGTAGATTTATTTATAATCATATAAGTTATATTTATTTATGCCAAAAAGCAAGCCTAAAGAAATCAATAGAAGAAAAGAAGAAATAAAAATAAAAAAGTCTACAAAGATAAAAGTAGATATAAAATCTAGTTTTAAAGAGAATTTAGAGTTAATATCAAAAAGGTTGTCTATTGATAAAAATTTGAATGTATTTAATTCTAAATTAATAAAAGATTATTTAGATTTTTCAAAATCTATAGGTATTAGAGAATTAGATGCTAAAAAAATATTATTTGATTCTATTTTTGATAAAATTAAACATAATTCAATACTTTTAGATAAGCTACATAACTATTTTAAAGAGTTTGTTAATAAAGATGTTTTATTTAGGCTTCATATAATTAATAATTACTTAAAAAATAAAAATTATAAAATTGTAGAAGAATTATTATTAAAAACTTTTAGTAGGTTTAATTTAAGGATAGAAAATAGCGATTTAATTCCAATTTTGCAAAGTGTAAATTATTTTCATATCTTATTGTCAGAATATAAAGTAAATGAATTAATAATTAAGGCTTATACTGGCACAATTAATAAATTAAATAGTTCATTAAAAAAATTAAATCTTTCTGAAGAATATAAAAATAAAATAAATGAATTAAATAATAAAATTTTAGATATCTTCTCTAAAAATTATAATGAATTATCTTTAGAAAAACTAAAAAAAGAGGTATACATAAATGAAGATTTATATAAACAAGGTAAAATGACTATTACTGAATATGAAGGTTTTATATTAGATACTTTTTCAATTGCTAATAAATTAGGCTTAAATAAGTTTGCTTTTCAAATATTAAAGAAATTATCTAAGAATTATAAAAACGAATTGTTAATAACGCTTTTAAACGCAGAATCAGGTAATTTTGAATTGGCATTTAAAAATTTAAATAGATTAAAAAGTAATCCTACTTTTAAAGAAGAATTATATTTTAATATAAAAGAAATATTAATTTCTCATGTAAATACAAAAAATAATTTTGCTATTGAAAGATTATATAAATTTGTGAACTTAATTTTTAATAAATATATCCCTATTGATATTGAAGCACATTTTTTTGATGCTTTTTTGAATACTAATAATTTTGAATATTATTTTGTAAGTATAAAAAGATTTAAGAAAAATATGTTATTAGAATCAGATGGTTTAGATGGTTTAATAGATGAGTGTTTTTCTTCTTATTTTAAAGCTTATGATAAATTTAAAGATCCAGCTATAAAAAATATTTTAGTTAAAGAATTATTAAATTTAAAAGAAATTACTAGTAATTCAGGTAATATTTCACCTTATGTCAAAAATCATTTGAAACATCTACAAGAACTTTTACAAGAACTTATTGAATTAAGAAAAGCTAATTAAAGATTATCTAACGGATTTTTTGTTTTTTTAATTTCGTCATTACTTACTTTAGTATATATTTGAGTTGTAGATATATTAGAATGACCTAATAATGTTTGAATTGTTCTTAAATTTTCACCAGAATCCAATAAATGGGTAGCAAAAGAGTGCCTTAAACAATGTGGGCTCACATCTTTTTGGATATTAGCTAATTTAGCAGATTCTTTAATTATTTTTTCAATTGTATCTGTTGAAAATGGTTTGCCATTAAGCTTTGCGAAGACATATTCAGAGCTATATTTCTTATTATATTTTAATCTATACTTATTATAGTTTATAATCCATTTTTTTGATAAAATAATGTTTCTATCTTTATTACCCTTGCCTTCTATTACTTTTCCAATAGCATTTTCAAAATCTAAATCATTTATTTTTAATCTACATAATTCAGATACTCTTAATCCAGAACTATATAACAATTCTAACATTAGACGATTTCTTATATCTTTAGTTTGTTCGAATAATCTTTTTGTTTCTTCTTTTGTTAATACTGTAGGCAAATATTTTTCTTTTTTTGGTAATTTAAAATCATCCATTATATTTAAATGTAAATATTGTTTATATAAAAATTTTATAGCAAAAAAAATCATTGACAAAGAAGTATTTTTAACATTTTGTTTCTTTTGGGCTAGGTATTTTATAATAAATTCCTTAGTTTCTTTTTTATCTAAAGTATAATCTAAATTCTGATTTTTAGCAAATTTTAAAAATTCTGAAATATATAATAAATACTGATTTATTGTTTTTTCAGTATAACCTCTAATAATTAATTCGTTTTTTATTTTTTCTAAATCCATAATACAAAAACTATAAAAACTATAAATAGGTTTTCTTTATACATAATTTAAAATTTTAGTATCTTTTTTAATAAAAAGTTAACTATAAATTTGATTTATATATATTTTGTTAAAAATTCCTTCGTAAAAAATCGGGATAATAAAGATTATGCCGAATTTTAGTTAATTTTATAAAAAATAGAGTTTTAAATAAGAAAGTTATGTAGATAACGTTAATTATCTACTTTTATTGTAAATTCTTTTTTATATTCCTTTTCAATATAATTATAATCTTCAGTATGTTCTGTGAAAATTATTCTTGCAGGAAAATCATGAGGTACTGTTTGAGTTTTTGGAAAAATATCAAAATAATAAATTTTTGTTTTATTAGCCTCAATTTCACCTAATTTTCTTTCTAAACTGTTAGCTAAACCAGTCTTTTCAACACTTAAATATTTACTAACTAAAAATTTTACTGATATTAATTTAGTAATATCTGAATTATTAGTTATTTCTGCTCTTAAAGATACTGGTTGTTTATTACTTAAAGACATTCTGAAAGGCAGTAATACTGTTTTTATTGTTAACATTTATATCACCCATATTATATATATAATATTATAAGTATAATATATAATAAGTATTTAAAAGTTTTGTGTCTGATTATACTATGTTAACATTAATTTTATCTAAAAATAATGAGTTTAGTAATATATTATTTAATTATCTATTAGATAATAGTTTATTAACTAATGTAAATGAATTGTATTACTATAACAATATACCTATAAAATTTTTTGACAATTTTTTAGATATTAAAGATTCTGAATTAGAAAATAATGAATATATTGTGTTATCTAGTCATAAATCTACGACTCAAACAGAAGATTCTATTTCAATTCACTTTCCTGGTAATTTTAATACTGCTGAATTATTTGGAGAAAATTATAAATTATCTTTAGCAAATATAAATTATTTTAATAAGTTATATCATATTTTAAAAAATAATATTAATAAAGATTTGAAATTTTGGATAGAAGTAACTCATCATGGGCCTAGTGTAAATAAAGAAATAATGTTTTATGAAATAGGGCCAAATTCTAAGGCTTATAATAATAAAGATTATATTAAGTATTATTTAGATTGTTTAAATAAATGTTTAAATATAACTCCAAAATATAATAATTACATTTTAATTGGTGCACCACATTATATTGATTTAGAATTTATTGAAAGAATTGAAAGAAAAACAAACTTAAAAGATATTTGTTTTTCACATATAATCCCAAAATATGCCTTAATTGAGATGTTAAATTTAGATGATTCAAAATTAGAGCTAATTTTAACAGAAACAATTAATAAATCACAAGTAAATAAGATTATATTAAATTCTGATTATATTAAATCTAAATCCAGATTAAAAGCAATTTTAAACAATATAAATTTAAAAAATAACATAGAATTAATTATTATGTAGGGGTTATTATGAAAATATATTTTGTTACAAACAATAAGAATAAATTACAAGAAGTTATTGAAATTATAGATAATAAAGAGATTATTATTGAAAATATTAATGTTGATTTGCCAGAAATACAAGAATTAGATTCTATAAAAATTATTCAAGAAAAATTAAATTATGCTAAAGATCTACCAGAATTAAAAAATAAAATGTTTTTTGTAGAAGATATTCGTTGTGTTTTGAAGAATTAAATGATTTTCCAGGACCTTTAATAAAATGGTTTTATAAAGTTTTAGAACCAAATAAAATATTTGATATTGTAAAAAGTAATCCTAAAGCAAAAGCAAAAGTTATAATTGGTTATTTTGATGGTGTTAATTCTCATTTTTTTCAAGGAGTTATTTCAGGAAATATAGTATCCCCAAGAGGAAATAATGGCTTTAATTGGGATGTAATATTTCAGCCCCTAGGATATTTGAAAACATTTGCTGAAATGGATAACTATGAAAAAAATTTTGTTAGTATGCGAAGATTAGCTACTTTGGAATTCAAAAAATTTTTAGAACAAAATTTAAAATAAAAAAAAAAGAAAGGATAAACAAAAGTTTATCCTATATTATTTTATTTTTTAGCTTTTTTAGTTGTTTTCTTTTTAGTTGCTGGTTTTTTAGTAGCTACAGGTTTTTTAGCTTTAACAGGTTTTTTAGCAACTACTGGTTTTTTAACTGCTGTTTTTTTAGCTTTAACAGGTTTTTTAGCTGCTACTGGTTTTTTAGCAACAGGTTTTTTAACTTTAACAGGTTTTTTAGCAGTTGTTGATTTTTTAACTGTTTTTTTCTTCATTCCAAACATTTTACCTTCCTCCTCATATGGTAAGCATAATAAATCATCTAATTCATGTTCTGAATCATTTAAATCTATAGCATCATTGAATAAATCTTCAGATTCTAACCAATCTTCATCAAAATCTATTTTATTCTTGGATTTATTCTCCTTTTTTGGTTTGCTTTCTATGATTTCAGCATCTAATTTTAAGTCTTTTAATAAATCTACAATTTCTTCATCATCTACTTCATCAACATATTTTTCTAAAAGTAAATTATATAATTCTTCTTCTAACATATCTATTCTTTTTTCTAAATATTCAATGTGATTTAAATTAGCTATATCTCCTTTTTTTAATTTATCTCCTACAAAATTTTCTATTTTACTGTCTATATGTAAATTAAACTTATTTTTTCTATCATAAATTAAATTGGCTAATTCTACACCTTGTTCTTTTGTAATGAATTTTGATTCTTGTAATTTTTTTACAAATTCTTCTATTTGTTTTTTATTTAAATCATGTGCCCCTAAACCTATAATTATTCCTTTTTTTAATAACTCCAATTTAACACCTCTTTAATTGAATAAATTTATAAATCATATAGGTAATAAAAAAAGCATTTATATACTTTTCTGTTTTTTAGTATTATTTTTAACAAAAATTAAAAAAAATGATTTATATGTTTAATAAAAAAAAGATTTTTTTACAAAGCTTTGGTTTAAGTTTAAAATATTTTAAAAAAGATTTTTTACTAAATTTTTTTTATAGTTTAATTTTCTTTTTATTAATTTATTTTGAATATGTTATAATCATTTTAGTACC
>CAZMGA010000007.1:0-28942 GCA_964565725.1 uncultured archaeon
ATTTAGATATGAAAGAGCAATATTAAATTCTTTAATAAAAGAGCCAAATGATTTTTTGAAGGCTTTTCAACAATTACCTAAAAATTTAATGATTTTATTTCCACACGCATATCAAAGTTTTTTGTACAATAAATATTTAGATTTACGAATAAAAAAAGGATTTTTTAATGTTAAATTAGATGATGATGTTATTGAAAATAATGAAATTCAAGGTCCTATTTTTGGATATGATTTTTTAATTTCTAATGGTGAAAATGGAAATTTAGAAAAACAAATTTTAAACGAAGAAAATATTAATTTGGAACAATTTAAAGTACAAAATTTTCCTCAAATGTCGGTTCAAGGTTTAAATAGAAACATATCTTTACAAATAAATAATTTACAATTGTTAGAAATAAAAGAAGATGAATTTTTTCTAGGAAAAAATTGTTTGAAAATATCTTTTAATTTGACAAAAAATTCATATGCCACAGTAGTTTTAAATGAATTAATGAAAAATAGTAATTAAATATTTTTAGAATAGCTTTTTATATTGTTTTTTGTATTATTATTTATGCCAAAAAAACCAATACACACAAAAATGCCAGAACATAGGGAAATTCATAGAATTGTACCTAAAGAATTACCTAAAAAATTTGTACATGTGGAATTAGAACGTAAAACACCAATTTTTGATGGTACTAATTTTGTGAAATTTAATGTTTCTAAAAAAACAGTTGATATAATAAACTATTTAAGATCTAATGGTATGTCTGTTGAGAGAATATTGCGTTTTGAAGGTGAATCAGGAATACATTATTTAAAAGTTATATTTGCAAATGCAGGGGTAAATGTTATAGACTATTTAAGAAGAAATCCTGGTGATAAATTATTTGTTTTAAAAGGTATTGCCGAATTGATGGGTAAAATGCATTCTTTAGGAGTTGTACATAATGATTGTGGTTTAATAAATTTTGCTATTTTGGATAGACAATTAACTATGATTGATTTTGAACACGCAGTTCATAAAAAAGTGGATTGGTCTGATGCATCAAGCATATTAAAAGAATATTCTAATGATTTAAATAGATTAAGAGAAAATATAAAATCTGTAAATTTAAGTCCTGAAGAAAAATCTAAAATATGGAATATTTTATTATCCAATTATCCAGCTCCACAAAACATAAAAGATTTTTTAAAAAGTATTTTTATAAATAATTAATTGAGATTATATAGCTTTAAGATATTTATTTAAAGCACAAAAAAGTTTTAAAAAGTAAAGAGGTGTTTTTATGGTTTTATTTGATTTAAGAGCATATGATTTAAATTTAGAAATTGATAATTCTTTTGTTAAAAAAGAATATTTTTTTGGAGATAAAATAAAAGGCAAAATTAATTTAGAAATTAAAAATAATTGTTTTATAAAAAATTTAATTTTTAAAATAGTAAATAAATCAAATATTTCTATAATATTATTTGAAAAAACGTTTTTTGTTAATAAAAGTTTTCTTTTAAAAAATTTAAAGACTAATATTTTTATATATGACTTTGAATATGTTTTTAAAAAGCCAGAAAATCTAGAAAATACTTTTTTTAAAACAAATAATGATGAATCAAATAAATATCTTTTAACCGTATCTATGGATTTTACTTTTAGAAAGTCTGAAATATGTGAAAAAGAAATAATTGTAAAAGACAAGGCATAAATACTATTTTTTTACTTTTCAATTATATTTAATTATAAATATACATATAAACTTTAATATACCTAATAATACTTATGCCTAGGCCTAAAAAATTTGTAAAAATTTCTTTACGAAGTTCATTTAAACCAAAACCAGTTATTCGAAGACCTTTATCTGGCGTTAAAGAAACTAGATTAAATCAATTATCTAGGCAATTAAAACTAATTCAAAAGGCATTTAAAACTAATAGAATTCCTGAAAATAAAAGAGATTTTTTTATAAAAGCCTTACAAAAAATTATTATAGAAAGAAATCAACTAATTGGAGAAATGCATCCTCAGAACAAACCTCATGAAAGCATTTTAAAGCAAGTTGAAGAAAGAATTGATGTTAATTTAAAAGCTAAAAAACAAATTAAAGAAGCTTCTGATAATAAACCTGTGTTAAAAAAAGTTTTAGATAGAGTTTTTAGAGAAAATAGATTATTAGAATATGAACAACAAGAATTAGATTTAGAAAGGCAAAGATTAGAAAAAGAAAGATTAAAAAGATCTAGATTAGAACGGGACAAAATGATTATTGATAAAGACATAATAAAAATGCAAAAGTTTTTTACTGAAAATAACATTCCAAAAGATATAATAGAATATATTTCAAAATATATTGATTTATTCAAAAATGAAAAATATTTGATATTTAATTCAAAAGTAAATTATTTATTTGATATAATAATTTACAAATTAAAATTACATAAAATGCCTTTAGAGTTGAGAAAAGAAGCTATGAATTTATTAGAGAATAATAAAATATCTGATGCTTTTAATTTAGTAAAAAGCGAATTATACAAATTAGCATTAGATAGAAAATTCACTTTCCAAGAATCTTTAGAAAACTCAAAAAATTCATATATTTTAAAAGCTCCAAATAAACTTTCACAGAAAATATTATTAGATTATAAAATAAATCCCAATTCCTTATCTTATGAAAAATTACAATATTTTGATCCAAAAGAACTAAAAAAAAGATTACAAGTATTAACTGATTTAAAATTACCAATTTTAGAATTTCCCGAAAATTTATATTTATTTGTTTATAATATAAATAAATTAACAAGATTAAGTAAAATTGCTAAAAGTAAAGGATTGGGTGTAAATGATATGTTTAAAAATTACTACCCTCTTTTGAAAGAAATTATTACCTCTAATAGTAGACTTAGTAAATTAATTGATTTTGAAATTAGAGGACTTGAAAAAAATATATTTGACTTATTTAGTTTAGACCCAGAAAATCTTAAAAAAATAATTACTAATGAAAATCGATTTAATAAGTTAATTGATTTTGGTAACAAATGTTTAGATAGACGTTTTAATCCTAATTTTCTTTTTGATACATTTTTATCTTTAGAAAAAATAATTATTAACGAAAATCGATTTAATAAATTATTAGATTTAGGTAATAAATGCATAGATGAAAAAATATATCCTCGTTCTTTGTTTGATTCTTTTTTAAATTGGACTAAATTTATTACTACTGAAAATCATTTTAATAAGTTAATTGATTTTGGTAACAAATGTTTAGATAAAGGATTAAACCCATATAAAATTTTTATATCTTTTTCCGAATTAAATAAATTCAATAGTATAAATATTTTTGAAAAAATTGGTAATGAATTAATTGATTTTAATTTAGAAGGTTTAAAGAAACAAGAAAATGTCTTTACTTTATTTAAATCTTTTTCATCTTTAGAATATCTTTTTACTTCAGATAATATTGAAAGAATTGGAAATAAAATTTTAGATTTAGGAAAAAAATGTTTAGATAATAATTTAAATCTAGCACCGTTACAACTTTTTTTTTCATCTTTAGAAAATTTTATTACTTCTGAAAATCGATTTAACAAATTAATTGATTTTTGTAATAATTGTTTAGATAAAGGTATGAATTCAACCTATTTTTATTTTTATTTTGACCCTTTAAAAAAACATACTTTTTTAGAAAATCATTTTAATAATTTATTACATGTGAGTTTTGAAATTACAGATAAAATTAGAAACGAAGATGTATTAAAAGAAATTATTAATTTAGCATCTGAAAAATTATCTAAAATTAATTTAGATACTATTAAATGGTATGATTTAATCACAATAAATTTTAATTCTGAAAAAATAAGATCTTGGGCAAATAACTTATTAAGTAATGAGAATATATCTCGAAATAGAGAAAAAGTATTAACAATTTCAAAATTAATCGATTTACAAGAATATGTTCAAAAACATAATTTAGAGAATTTAGTAGCAAATACTGGAAAAAGAAATTTTAAAGAATTAATCACAAATATAGAATTAGCTAAAGAATTAGAATTAAATGTTTCAAATATAACTAGTTTACAAGAATATGTTGAGGAAATAAAATTAAAAGTAATACATAAAGCAAGTGGTTTTGGAATTAATATTAATCAACAAAATGTAGATATAATAAAACCTTATCTGAAAGATATTATAAATTATGTTGCAAAGCACAAAGAATATCCTAATACCAAGGTATTATTGGAAACTATAAATAATTATATATCAGGAAATTGGAAAACTTTTAGATATTCAGATTTAGAAAAAGAGTTTGTAAAGTTATTTGGAGATAAGGGAAAAAAACTTGTTGAAGAATGGCAAAAGGATTTTAGTTTCGAACCAGAAGTAAAAACTGTTAAAAAAACTCCTAATGAATTAATTTCAGAAATAAATAATATTTTGGAACACAATTTATTTGTACATTTAAAATTAAACCCTACAATACATGGGATAATTACTAAAAATATTGATGTTATAAATAAATTTAGAAAATATAATAAAGATGCGGATATACACATTGAAAATATTATTAAAAGTATAAAAGAATTAAACAGTTTCAAAAATAAAACTTTTGAAAGTTCTGAACAATTACAAGAATTTATATTAAAAAATGTTGATTTATTACACGAATCTATAAAAACATTAAAAATAAATGCTAATGATATTTTAGCAGATTTAAATTCATTAAATGTATTTGAAAGTAAAAGTACAGTTGCAGAAAAAATAATTGACTCAGATGATTTTTTTGATTTGTTTTATACTGGTAAAGTAGATAATCAAACATCTTGTCAAGCTTTTGATTATGGTAATACATCTTTAAGTCAAGGTTTAACAGGATATATTGAACTTCCTTGGTGTAGAATTGTAGGTATAAAAAGCAGTCCTAAAAGTTATTTGTCAAGATGTATTATGAAATTAGGTTTTGTTAATAATAAATTAACTATTTTATTAGAACCTTTTTATGGTGATTCAAGATATCATCCACAAATATTAGAAGTTATTAATAAAAAAGCAAAAGCTATGAGATTAGAGGTTGTAGAATTAACTAAAAGAACTGATAAAGCTATTAAGTTTCCAAAATCTGGTAGAAGTTATAAAGTATATTCTGACGCATTAGGTGGATTACACGATTTAAGATATTTTTAATTATTTTTTGTAATTTTTGGTATACATAAAGCACAAGCTTTATAAAATATATAAGTCCTATATATATAATATTATATTATCTTATTTTGAGGTGAATGAATGTATACTACAGACAAAAACACAGTTATGGCTTATGATAGGGCTATTACAGTATTTAGTCCAGAAGGAAGATTATATCAAGTAGAATATGCTTCTAAAATAATTGAAAGAGGTACTCCTGCAATGGCTATAAAATGTAAAGATGGTATATTGTTTGCAGTAGATTTAAACTTCGATTCAAAATTATTAATTATAGATTCAATTGAAAAAATATTTAAAATTGATGATAATGTTTATTTTATTTCTGCGGGTTTAGCGGGAGATGCTAGAAAATTATCTGAAGAAGCTAGAAGTTTTGCTGTTGAAAATAAATATTTATATAATGAAGAAATTGAAATTGCTACAGTTTCTAAAAAGGTGGCAACAATTACACAAATATTTACACAATATGGTGGTATGAGACCTTATGGTGTATCTTTTATTGTAGTTGGGCAAGATGATAGTGGTTATCATATTTTTGAAACTGAACCATCAGGAGCAGTAGCAGAATATAATGCATTAGCAATAGGTAGAGGTAAATCTAAAGCTACAACCATTTTTGAAAAAAAATACAAACCAAATTTAACAGTAGAGCAAAGTAAAGAAATAATTAAAGATGCTTTTAAAGCAATTTATGAAAAAGCAAATATAGATGAAGACAAAATAAAATTATATTTATTTAAAGATAGAGAATTAGAAGAATTAAATTTTAAAGAATAGTGATTAAATGGTAAATATTGATGATGCTAGAATAGCTAGTTATTCTGAAGATGGATATAATTTTGAAATATTGGTAGATCCTGATTTGGCTTTAGATATAAAATTAGGGAATTTACCATTAGAAAATAATTTAAGTAAATTATTAGCTATAGATGAAATTTACAAAAATTCAAATACTGGGGAAAAAGCATCTGAAAAATCTGTAGAGTTAATATTTAAAACAAATGATTTGAAAAAAATTGTAGAAATAATTTTATTAAAAGGTCATTTAGATTTAACAACTGAACAAAAAAGAAAATTAGCATTATTAAAAAGAAAAGAATTAATTGATTATATTGTAAAGAATTCTATAAATCCTATAACTAAATTGCCACATCCTGTTTTAAGGGTTGAAAATGCTTTAGAAGAAGGTAAAATAGTTATAGATTCACAAAAATCTATAAAATCACAAATAGATAAAATTTTAGAAAAATTAAGTGAAATTTTGCCAATGGATTTTAAAAAAATAATAATAAAAGTTAATGTACCTTTAGATTATGCGGGAAAAGTAAATGGTATTATAAATAAATATGAGGTATTAGAAAGAAAATGGTCTAATGTATTTAGTTTTACTGTTGATTTGCCAGCTGGTGAAAAAGAGTTATTTATGAATAGTATTTCTGGATTAACAAAAGGTACAGCAGAATATGAATTTGAGTGATAATTATGAAAACAATTGTAGTTCCTGGAGAATTAGTTAATGAAAAGTCTGTTAAAGGTAATGGAGTAGTTATTAGTAATAATAAAACTTATTCAGAATATGTTGGCGTTTTATATAACGAAAAATATTTGCAAGTAGTTCCTTTAAATGGAAAATATTTACCAAAAACAGAAGATGTTGTAATAGGTTATATAGAGCAATTAGATATAAATGGATATATTTGTAATGTAAATTCCTATAAATCAGTTTATTTGCATAAAAATGGTTTAAGTAAAAAATTAAATTTAGGAGATATTGTTTTAGCTAAAATTAGTTCTGTAAACGAAATAAAAGATTTTGGTTTAGAAATAATGGGTATATTAAGAGATGGTATTTTAATGAATATTAATGCAAAAAAAGTTCCTCGGGTTATAGGAAAAAATAAATCAATGTTAGAACTATTACAAAAGTATTCTAAATCAAATATTAGAGTAGGGGCTAATGGTTATATATACGTAGTTGGGGGAAATTATTTAATTGTAAAAGACGCATTAGAAATAATTGAAAAATATTCTCATGTAGATAATTTAACTGAGAAATTAAATAAATATTTAAGTAATAAATAAATGATGGAGAAGAGAAAATATGAGTGAAGAATGGTATTTTGATTCCAAAGGAAAAAGATTTGATGGTCGAGCTCAATTTGAAAAAAGACCAATTTCTGCTAAAGTTGGAGTAATAGATAATGCAGATGGTTCTGCATATGTAGAATGGGGACAAAATAAAGCATTAGCTGCTGTTTATGGTCCTAAAGAAATGTTGCCAAAACATATGGCTAATCCTAATAAAGCGGTAATAAGATATTATTATAGAATGGCTCCTTTTTCAGTACCTGATAGAAAAAATCCTAAACCAGGTAGAAGAGAAATAGAAATTTCAAAAGTATCTGGAGAAGCATTATCACAAGCAGTAGATTTAAGTGTATATCCTAATTGTGCAATAGATGTTTATTTAACAATTTTAGATAGTAATGCGGGAACAAGAATTTGTGGATTATTAGCATCTAGTTTAGCATTAGCTGATGCCGGAATTCCTATGAGAGATTTAGTTTCAGGAGTTTCAGTTGGAAAAGCAGGTGGTAAAATAATTACTGATTTAAGTAAACATGAAGAAGATGCACCTGATGCTGTTGATTTGCCGATTGCTATGTTGCCAGAAACTGATGAAGTTGTTTTAATGCAAATGGATGGTCCATTAACTGAAAAAGAGTTTAATGAAGCATTAGATTTGGCAAAAAAGAATTGTGTTGAATTAAAAGAATTACAAATGAATGTTTTAAAAGAAAAATATAATGAAGATTTTGATGGTGAGTAAAATGAAATATTTATATGAATCTGAAATGGTAAAAGCAAAAATAAATAATGATGAAAGAATATCTAATAGAAAAATGTATGATACAAGAGATATTTCGGTAGAATTAAATACTTTTAAGAATGCAAATGGTTCAGCAATATTAACTTTAGGAAAAACTAAAGTAATTGCAGGGGTAAAAATTTTACCTGATAAACCATTTCCTGATAATCCTGATGAAGGATCAATAAGTATTGGTATAGAAATGAGTGCTATGGCTGATGAAAGTTTTGATACTGGTCCTCCATCAGAAGATTCTATAGAATTATCTAGAGTTGTAGATAGAGCAATAAGAGAATCTGGCGCTATAGATTTTAAATCTTTAGGTTTAGTAGATGGTGAAGTTGCTTGGTTTATATTTATAGATATTTATGTGATGAATAATGATGGTAATTTATTTGATGCTTGTGAATTAGCAGCATTAGCTGCTTTAAAAGTAAGTAAATTTCCAAAATTAGATTCTGAATATAAAATAGTTAAAGATGAATTTGGAGACAATTTAAAATTAGATTGTAATCCTATATTATTTACTTTTGGAAAAATTGGAGACAAAGTAGTATTAGATCCTGATGCAATAGAAGAATGTGCTATGTCAGCTAGATTTTCTATAAGTATAATAGATAATAAAAAAATAGTTGCAATTCAAAAAGGATTAGAAGGAAGTTTTAAATTAGATGAAATTAGAGAAATGGTTAATGTAGCTATTAAAAAACATTCAGAACAATTAAAAAAATTAGAAGAGGCTATAAAAGAAAATAAAAGGAAGTGAATAAAATGACTACTGGAAGATTTGGTTCAAAATATGGTTCAAAAGTAAGAAAAAATGTAACTGCTATTGAATCTCAATATAAATTTAAAAAACAAGTTTGTCCATTTTGTGGAAAAAAATCTGTAAAAAGAGAAGCTGCAGGAATTTTTGTTTGTGATAATTGTGGAAAAAAATTTGCAGGTGCAGCATATACTACAGAAAGTATATCTAATAAAACAATAATTAAAAAATTATTCAATAAAAATGGAGAATTATCTACAAAATAAGGTTATGATTTGTTGAAAGTTTTTACTTAAAATAAATCATAAATTATAGGAGTTGAATTTATGACAAGATATAAATGTGTAAGATGTGGAAAAATATTTGAAGCACAATTAGATGGTCCTGTAAGATGTCCTTATTGTTCTTTTAGAGTTATTGAAAAAATTAGAGCTGAAGTTATAAAAGAAATAAAGGCTGAGTAAAATGAATTATATTACTACATCTAGAAAACCTTGTGATAGAGTTAAATCTTTTGTAAAAGATTTGGCATTTTTATTTAGTGCTCAATATATTACAAGAGGTAAAAATTCTATTAGTGATTTAATCGCTGATGCAAGATATAAAGGAGTAAATAAAATAATTATAATTACTGAAAAAAATGGTAATCCTTTTCAAATTTTAACATTAAATGTTAATGAAAAAACTTGGGATTGGAGTGAAACCTATTTTATAACTATATTAAAAACAAGAAGTGAAATAACTTCTGAAAAACCAAAGTTTAGAGCTTTTGATTTAAAAACAGAAAATAAAGAATTAATATTTTTATTAAAATCTGTAAATGCAAAATATAGTTCAGAAGCAAATGCAAAAGTAAAAGATAAAGGTAAAGGTGTTTCTATTTATTATGATAAAAAAGAAATTGGCCCTGCTTTTAAAGTTGAATGGGCAAGAGACAAATCAGAGGAATAATAATGGATATAACTTTAACTATAAAATTAAAAAATAAAAATATAGATAATATTTTAAAAGCTATAGAATTAGATATCTATGATAAAGGTAGAGCAAAATTAAATTATAATATTGAAAATAATACTTTAATATTTAATATAGAATCTAAAGATGTAACATCTGTTAGAGCTACTACTAATGCAATATTATTAAAATTGAAAATGTTTAATGAATTAGATAATAAATTAGAGGTGATTTAATGACTAATGTAAGTAATGAAGATTTTGTTGCTTTTAATCAATATAATTCTCAATTATCTGCATTGATTGCACAAAAAAATCAATTAAAAATGCTAATTGATAGTACAAATAATGCTATTGAAGAATTAACAAAAAGTAAAGAAGATAAAGCATATAAAAATTTGGGTTTTGTTATGTTAAAAGTAGATAAAAAGGATTTGGTTAAAGATTTAGAAGAAGAAATAGAAAAATTAAATATTAGAATAAAAACTTTAGATAAATCTGAAGATCTTATAACTAAAAAATTAAAAGATATTCAAACTAAATTAGAATCAAATGTAAAAAAAGAGTAGTACAAACTCTTTTTTATTTTTCTTATTTTTAATAGATTAATATTTATCAAATTAGATTTAAATTATATTTTTATATTTTTATTATTGTCTAATATTTCTACTTTGCAATTCTTTAATTTTTCTTCACATCTTGATTTGAATTTTTCTATATTTATTTTTATTATTTCAAAAGTGTTATAATGCATAGGAATTGCTAGTTTACATTTTAACTGTCTAGTCATAGATATAAATTCAAACATATCTGAAGTTAAAATCCCACCTGCGGGTAATATGGCTATATCTATATCCTCTATAATTTTTGGTAAAGAATTTGTATCCCCTGCAAAATAAATAGTTTTATTATCTTTTTTTATTATATAACCTACAGGGTAAAAAGATTGAGGATGTTGTGCACAAACAACCTCTATATTAGTATTTGAAACTATAATTTTATCATCTACTTTTATTGTTCTAATCAAATTTTTTTCTATATTTAAATTTTTTGTAACTTCATAAGGGCCAACAACTATTGATTTGTCTCTGTTAACTAAAAAATCTATAGCCTCTTTATCAAAATGATCAAAATGTTCATGACTTATTAAAATTATATTTACTTTAGGTAATTTTTTTATATCATAATTGTTTTGCTCTAATAATTTTAAATTAGGTACACTTTTATTATTAAAATAAGGATCTGTTAGGATGGTGGTGTTATCAGAAAATTTTATTAAAAAACAAGAATGATATATTTTTGTTAATTCAATATTTGTTTTATCTGATTTATTAGAAACATCTTTTTTTTCATTTTGTTTTGAAAAAAATTTATTTATGAAATCAACCATAAATATAATAATAAAAAAACTTTTTAAAGAGTTGTTTATTTTTATGTGTTTTAAAATTTATAATGAAAACATTTAAATGTAAAAAATACCTTACATTTTAACATCTGTTTATAAAGATTTCTTATCTATAATGTAATATTTTTTTTACATTTGGGGGAATTTTATGAATAAAAAAACAAAATTTTTTATAAAATTAATTTTTGGGTTGTTTTGTATTATTATTGGAGTTTTATTAAATATATTTGTAGGTTTTAATTCTACTTTGCCATTTAATGGAGTAGGTAATTTTTTAATTTATGGAGGTGTTTTAACAGTAATATCAACAATAATATTTTTTAAAAAACAAAGATTAATAGATGAGAGAATAGAACTAATAGCTTATAAAACTTTAAAGATAGTTTATGCTATAATAATTTATTCATTATTTATTATAATGATTATTGATATGATTATACCTATTAAAATGAGCTATTATTTATTTATAAGTTATTTAATTATGAGTTATATGTTAATTTATTTTATTGTTTATTATTTTATTGAAAGGAGGAATTAATATGATAGGAAAACCAGAATGGTTTGAAAGAAGAAAATATTTAGGTTGGGGAATTCATCCTAAAACTAAAGAAGGTTGGATTTATTTATTATTTATTATATTAATTGCTATTATAATTCAATTTTTACCTTTAAATACTAATTTAAAATTTTTAATTACTATTGGTTATATAGTTTTGTTAATTTTAGATGTTTTACATATTATGACTAAATTAAAAAAAGATGAAAGAGAAAGAATACATGAAGCTATTGAAGATAGAAATGCTCTATGGATTATTATCTTTGTTTTAATAATTGCCATATTTTATCAATCTGTTGTTGCGTTTATAAATAAAACAACTTATGATTTAGATATTTGGATAATAATCGCTTTGTTGTCTGGAGCATTAATGAAAACTTTCACGGGTATTTATTTAAGAAAAAAATCATAAAAGGGATTAAATGAAAACAAATATTGAAAAATATAGAAAAAAATTAAAATTAACACAGGAAGACTTAGCATTAAAATGTAATATAACAAGGCAAACTATTATTGCTTTGGAACAAAATAAATACAATCCTAGTTTAGAATTGGCTTTTAAAATAAAACAAGCCTTAAAAGCAAAGAAAATAGAAGATATATTTGAATTTTAAAATAATATATTTACAAATACCTTTTAATATATCTTCTATACTATATTATTTAAATCTATTATTGTATTATAGATTGAAAAGGTGATTTAATGAAAATAGAAAACGGTATTGCTAAAGATTTAGATTTTAGCACAAAAGAAGGAAAAGAAATATTTTGGCATAGTTCTTCTCATATTTTAGCATCAGCTATAAAACAGTTATATCCAGATGTAAAAGTTACAATTGGCCCTGCTATAGAAAATGGATTTTATTATGATTTTGATAATTTAAATATTACTCCTGAAGATTTTAAAAAAATAGAAAAACAATTTTATTCTATTGTAAATAAAAAAATACCTTTTGAATATAAAGTAGTTAGTAAAGAGGAAGCAAAATTAATTTTTAAAAATGAGCCTTATAAATTAGAATTAATTGAGAATTTACCAAGTACAGAAATAATTAGTACATATAAACTAGGAGATTTTATAGATTTGTGTAGAGGCCCGCATTTGGAAGATTCTAGTTTTGTTAAAGCAATAAAAATAATGAATTTAGCTGGAGCTTATTGGAAAGGAGATTCAAAAAATAAAATGTTAACTAGAGTATATGCTATTTCATTTCAAAATAAAGAACAATTAGATGAATATATTACTTTTTTAGAAGAAGCAAAAAGAAGAGATCATAGATTACTAGGTCAAAAATTAGATTTATTTTCTTTTAATGATTATGCCCCAGGATTTCCATTTTTTCATAATAATGGAATAATTATTTTAGATGAATTGGTTGATTATTGGAAAGAAATTCATAGAGCTTATAATTATGAGATTGTTAGGACACCACAAATTATGAAAAAAGAATTATGGGTAAAATCAGGACATTGGGATAAATATCAAGAAAATATGTATTCTTTGAAAATTGATGAGGAAGATTTTGAAATTAAACCTATGAATTGCCCGGGAGGAATGTTGTTATATAAAGAAAAAATACATTCTTATAAAGAATTTCCATTAAAAGTGGGTGAGTTAGGAATAGTACATAGACATGAATTATCTGGTGCATTAAATGGATTATTTAGAGTTAGGGTTTTCACACAAGATGATGCACATATTTTTGTAACTGAAGAACAAATTACTTCTCAAGTTCAAGAAATTTTTGAAATTTTAAATAAAATTTATTCTACTTTTGGATTAGATTATAAAATTTATTTAAGTACTATGCCTGAAAAACATATTGGTACAAAAGAAACTTGGGATAAATCAATAGATGCTTTAAAAGATGCATTAAAATCTCTTAATAAAGAATATATTATTAATGAAGGAGATGGGGCATTTTATGGGCCAAAAATTGATGTAATGGTAAAAGATTCCTTGAATAGATTTCATCAGTGTGCCACAATTCAATTAGATGCTACTTTACCTGAAAGATTTAATCTAACTTATGTTGGTAAAGATAATGCTGAACATAGACCTGTAATGATGCATAGAGTAATTTATGGTAGCTTAGAAAGATTTTTTGCAGTAATTTTAGAACATTTTGCTGGAAAGTTTCCTTTGTGGTTAAATCCAAATCAAATAATAATAATTCCTATTGCTGAACCTTTTAATGATTATTCTAAAAAAATTAATGATCAATTAAAAGAATTAGGATTTAGAACAAAAGTAGATTTATCTGACAATTCTTTAAATAAAAAAATTAGAGAGGCTGAAAAAATATATCCTAATTATATTTGTGTTGTTGGCGAGGATGAAGTAAAGAATAATTCTATAAATGTTAGAATTAGAGATACAAAAGAACAAAAATCTTTTAATGTTAAAGAATTTATAGATTTAGTTCTAAAAGAAAAAAATGAAAGAGTAATAAAAAGCAAATTATAGCTTTTTATTTTTTTTATATTTTTTGTGATGATATGTTTTTAGAAATTTTATATCTTTTTGTTTTTACTAGTTTTTTTGGTTGGCTTATAGAATTTTTTTATAGAGGTATTACTTACAAAAAAGCGTATAAACCAGGATTTTTGAATGGTTTTTATTTGCCTATTTATGGTGTTTCTAGTATCATATTATATTTTATTTCTAGTTATAATATAAATGTTTTTTACAAATTTTTATTATTTATAATTATTATAACTCTTGTAGAATATATTACTGGTTGGATCTTTGTAAATGTTTTTAAAATTCATTTATGGAATTATAGCGATGATAAATTTAATTTTCAAGGTATTATTTGTTTGGGATATTCTATTATCTGGGGATTTTTAGGTTTATTTTTTAATTATATTATTTATCCTGTTTATAATAATATTTTTTATTTAATTAAAGATAATATTTTCATTTTCATTTTAATAATAATATTTTATTTAATTTTTATTTTAGATTTAATTGTTTCCTTTAATTTATTATATAAAATTAAAAAAATGAGAAATGAATTAAGATATAATATTATGGCTTTTAATTATCCTTTGTTTAGACAAAAAATTCGAAAAAATATAAAATTTAAATTATTTAACAATTATTTTAAAATTAAACCAAAAATAGATAAAGATAATTTATTAAAAAGTTTTAAAAAAATATTAAAAGAGTGATTGAATGTTTTATAATTATGCATTATTATTTTTATTTGGTAGTATTTTAGGTTATTTTGTAGAATCTTTTTATTTATTTATTAATGGTTTTAATTATTTAAATCATGGTTTTTTATTTGGCCCTTGGTTGCCAATATTCGGATTTGGAGTTTTAATTTACTATTTAATTTCTAAATCAAAAATTAAAACACAATATAAATTTTTATTATTTGCATTAGGTCCTACTGTATTGGAATTTATAGTAGGATTATTTTTCAAATATGTATATAAAGTATCTTTATGGAATTATTCAAAAGAAGATTTTAATTTGTTAGGAATAATAAGTCCAAAGTATGTATTTTATTGGTTTGTATTAGGGCTAATTTTTTATTATTTATTCTATCCTAATTTGAATAAAATATCTAAAAAAATTAAAAATTATAAATATCTAAAAATTATAACTATTATTTTATATGTTATTTTTGGAATTGATATAATTTTATCTTTTATAAGTTTTTTTTAAAATAAAATATGTTAAAAATATAATTTTCTACTTTTAGTTAGATTTTATATAATTTTGTAATATGCGGGAGAAGAGATTCGAACTCTTGAAGGCCTTCGCCAGTGGCTCCTAAGGCCACCCCGGTTGACCGCTGCGGCACTCCCGCGATATCCTTTCTTTTAAAAAAAGAAAGTCTCACGCTCATCCAAAGAAAACAAGTATGTTTCGCTTTGCTCAAGCATACAGTAATAAGATAATATATTTTTGCTACATTATATATATAAATCTACGGGTTTTTATTATTTTGTGAAAAATAAAGAATTTTTTCATAAATTATATGATATGATTAATTTGGAAAATAAAGAAAAACAAAAATTAAATTAGTTAATACAATTAAAAAAGTTATTTAATGATTTTTATGATTGATGATGAATATTTAGATATTGTAAATGAAAATGATATTGTTATAGGAAAAGATTTAAGAAGTAAAATATATGCCAAAGGTTTATCACATAATGTGAGAGTTGTAAATATCTTTTTATTAAATTCTAAGAATGAATTATTAATTCCTTTAAGATCAAATAACAGAAAGATATTTCCTAATTGCTATGATTTTTCTTGTGGCGAACATGTAATGTCTGGAGAGGATTATTATGATACAGCAATAAGGGGATTAAAAGAGGAATTAGGTAAATTGACTCCAAAAGATAAAGTAAATTGTTTTATGAAAGTGTACAAACTAAATTATGATCCCCAAATAAAAAATTACGATAAAGTTGGTGTTCAAAGTATGAATTGGTTTACTATAAAAAAAGTAAAACAATTATTAAAAGAAGATAAGACTAGATTTAAAGGTGATTTTTTAGTAACATTTGAAAAATATTTTTGTTAATTTCTAACAATACTTTTTCCTTTTGGGTTTTCTTTTACTGTAAGTTTAGCTTTTGAAAATTTAACTTTTTTATAATCAATTAATTCATTTAATAATAAGGCTAATGCTGCAACTTCAGAATGAGGTTGATTTGTTACACAAACATTAGCATCCGCTAATTGATATATTTCACTAGGAACTTTTTGTGAACCTATAAAAATTAATAAAGGTTTGGTAATTTTTTCTTTTTTGATTTTTTTTGCAAATGTTTTAAAGTCAATACCATACATCGTTAAATGTAGAATATAAAATTTATTTTTATTTTGTTCAAAAAATTTTTCGTAATCTGAAATAAATTCTATTTCTAAATTTCCTCCAAAATCTTCACAAACTTCTTTTATACTATTTTCAAAATGATTATCTTCTTGTCCCGAATAAAAAATTTTTTTACAACCAAAAGCTCTAGATACTAATGCACAATGAGTTGTTATTCTTTTATCTCTTTCAATTCTATGTCCAAATCTAAAAATAGTAATATCCATATTAATTCTCTTTTTTAAAGTATGCTTTTAATATTTTGTTTATTATTTTTGTAGTAGATCTTGTTTTTTTAGGATCTACATATTTATATTTAATATTGTTGTCTTTAAAAAAAGTATCTTTATTTTTCCATCTATTTTTATAAATACACAAGAATTTATTTGGTTTTAGTTTTTTTAAACAATTTTCAGTAGCATTAGAAATATTTGGACAAATTGCTACGGCATCTACATATTTTATGGAATCAATTATATTTGCTCTATCTAATTCATTATTTATAGGTCTTAATTTGCCTTTTTTTGTTTTAATTCTTTTATCGCTATTTATGAGAACTACCACTTTCTCACCATGTTTTTTTAGAGTTTTTAAAAAATCAATATGTCCTAAATGAAGTATATCAAAACTACCTCCACCACAAACAATAGTTTTATCAGCCCATTTTTTTCTTAATTTATTCAGTTCAGTATATTTTAAAATCATTTTGACCACAATTTTATTTTTTTGTTTAATTCTGTAAAAAAGGTTTTAGTAAATATAGATCTTCTTACAAATATATTTTGAAATTTGCCCCCATTATACTTTGTATTATATTTTGTAATAGCTTTTAAAGTAATCTTAAATATTTTTTTTTGATAGTTGTTGATTTCAGATCTATTTTTAGAATAAATTATTCTGGAAGCCATAAGTGAACCCATATAATATGATAAGGCTATTGGAGTATTGGTATTATCTAATAACCAACCAGGGTAATTTCTAAACCAGTATTTTTTACCAAGAATTATTTTTGAGTTATTTTTTATTTTTGGCCAGAATAATTTTCCATTAAATTCTTCTGATCTTTTTATAGAGAATGTTGGAGGTTTATTATTACGTATTGAAAAAACAGGTACATTAAAGTTTTTATTTAATGTATTTTTGAATCCTTTTTTAGAAATTAACCCTATAGATATTGTAGCATAATCATATTGTCTATTCAATCTAAACAAAAAAAATGATTTATTCAAAATATTTGTTTTTAATATTGGTTCTATATTCCCACCAAGAAGTTGATTAATTTTTAATGCATCTTTCTTAGAATTATAAATTGCAAACAAATCAAAATCTTTTTTTGGATTAGGATAATATAATTGAGAACCATATAATAATAAATGGGCATTAATATTTTCTTTTTTAAATTCAGTAATTAATTTATTTAACAATTTTTGTTGTTGTTTTTTGTTAATTAATTTTTCTTTTTTTGAAAATTCTGGTTTAGTATGCTTTAATTTTAGGTAATTTTTTTCATTTGGAGGAATGTTATACCAACTTTTTTTAACAAAAGTTCCTTTAAACAACATAATTGTTCCTACCTTTACAATGCAGCTGCCGGGATTCGGACCCGGGCCGATAGCTTGGAAGGCAATCATCCTAACCACTAGACTACAACTGCAAAAATAGTTAAACTATAAATAATAATTTATGAAATAGCTTTTAAATGTATTCTTTTTGACTTTTTATTTAATTAAGTTATATTTATATATAATCTCTTTTATATATAAATTAGGATTTTTATGTTGCATTATGGTAAGGAAGACTTAAAATTAATTTTTTCTAATTTAGGGACTATATTTAATTTTATAGCCTATTTGTTTTTAATACCTATAATTGTAATTTTAATTTATCAAGAGCCTTTTATATATTCTTTAACTTATTTATTTTTAGCATTATTAGTTAAATTTTTTGCAAAATTATTAAATTTTAAAACAAAAATACACATAGAAAGAAGACATGCTGTTGTAATTATAATTTTATTTTGGTTAATATTTTCTTTTTTTGCTTCAATACCTTTTTTTATATTAGAAAAAGCTACTTTTGTAGATGCTATTTTTGAATCTGTTTCATCTATAACAAACACTGGAATATCTATGTTTGAAAGTCAAGATCTTTTGGCATATAGTACTTTATTTTGGAGAGTTTTATTAGAATGGTTAGGGGGTATAGGTTTTGTAGTAATGGCTTTAATGGGTTTATTTATGACTTATACTAATTTTTCTATATTGGCGGCATCAGAAGGTTTTTCAGATAAAATTGCTTTTAACATAAAAAAAACATTATCTATTTTTTTAATGATTTACATAATAGGTACAATTATAGGAATTATTGCTTTAAAAATTGCTGGTTTACCTTTATTTGATTCAATTTATTATGCTTTTACTGCAATATCTTCCGGTGGTTCTGAGATGACGGATTTAGGTTTAAAAGCCTATGCTAATTTTTATCCTGTACTGTTAATTGTTTTAGGAATTATGATTTTTGGGGCTACTAGTTTTATAACCCATTATAAAGTGATGAAAACTAAAAGTTTAAGAGAATATTTTAATGATAAAAGTAATGTGATGTATTTAATTTTAATAATTGGTTTATTTTTTACAATTACCTTAAAATTTACAAAATTAAGTAGTTTTGAAACTCTATTTTATTTAATTTCATCTAGCACTGGTGGGGTGAGTTATAAAAATATTATAAATTATCCTGAAATTTTAAAAATAATTTTAATTTTTTTAACATTTATGGGTGGGTCTACAGCTAGTACTGGTGGAGGAGTAAAAAGACAAAGAATAATGATAATTTTTAAGTCTATATGGTGGAAAATAAAAGCGTTTTTACTTCCTGAGAATTCAAAATTTAGAAGACGTTTTGATAACAAAAATATATCCTATTCTGAAATAAATGAAGTTTATGGTTTTGTTTTAATTTATTTTTTATTTGTTTTATTTGGAACAGTTATTTTTATGGCTTATAATTTTGCTGGTATTGATTCTTTATTAATAGTTACTTCTGCACAGGGTGGTGTAGGATATACTTTGGGTTTAATAAACAATACTATACCTATAATTTTAAAATTTATGTTAATGTTAAACATGATTGTAGGGCGATTAGAAATAATACCTGTTTTAGTACTTTTTGGATTTATATCTAATATAAGATTTAATAAAAAAAAATTAGGTGATTAAATGTATATTATAATTGTAGGTGCTGGTAAAATTGGAATTGCTTTGGCAAAATTATTTTTAGAAGAAGAACACGAAGTTTTAATTATTGAAAATAATGAGGATAAAGCTCAAAAAATTGCTGATGATTTAGATATTGTTACTATTTCTGATGATGCTACAAAAGAAGGGATATTAGATAAAGCTAATGCTTATGAGGCTGATGCATTAATTGCTTTAACAAATTCTGATGAAGTAAATTTAATTATAGGTATGTTAGCAAAGGAAAAAGGTGTAAAAAAAGTAGCGATAAGATTAGCAAAAACTAATTATGATGATGTAATATTAAAAAAAATGGGTGTAGATATAGCAATATATCCTGAAATTGCTGCTGCAGCATATATAGAAGAAATTATATTAAAACCAGCAGTATTGGACTTAGCATTTTTATCTCATGGAAATGCAGAAATTACCGAAATGATTATTGATGATAATAGCCCATATTTAAACCAAATCATAAGTAAAATAAATACTTCCAATCAAAGAGTTGTAGGTAAATATGATGATAATAAATTAACTTTCCCCAAAGATAATGTTAAATTAAAAAAAGGAGATAAAATATTATTATTAATCACAAAAGAGAATAAAAGTTAGGTTTATTTTAAAAAGGTTGCTATCCTATAATATTATATTACTTTTTATATTAAAATACTTAATTTGGTGGTGAATTTTTATGATTATAACAAAAAAATCTAAAAGAAAAAATACAGGTGGTTTAAGAACATCTGTAAATAGAAGAAATAAAACATTGGCACAAAAGGCTAACGCCCCTATTTTAACTTCAATATCTTCTAATGATAAAGAAATAAGAAAGTCTATTAGAGGTAAAGGTGGAATAGTAAAAAGTAAAGCTGTAGCTATTAAATTTGTAAACTTAGTTGATGAAAATGGAAAAACTATAAAAGCAATAATTAAAGATGTAAAAGCAAATACAGCTAATAGAGAATATGCTAGAAGAAATATAATTACCAAGGGCGCAGACATATTGGTTGAAGCAAAAGGAAAAACATTAAATGCAAAAGTAACTTCTAGACCTGGTCAACATAGTGTAGTTAATGCTGTTGTAAAAAAAGAGTAAATCTCTTTATTTTCTTTTTTTTATTCTTTAATTTTCTAATTTTTTTATTCTTTATAATTAATAATTTATTTACTCTATAAATAACTAATTCTAATAATTAAGTCTTATGTATTAATGCCTATTTATAAAGCTTGCTAATGTCTATATGTAGAAAAAAAAATAAAAAAAACACAACCTGTAGGGGTTATTATGAATTGTCCGTATTGTGATTCTGAAGATTTAAGCGTTGTAGATAAGAGAGATATTTCTGAGGCGTTAATTCGAAGAAGAAGAGAATGTAATAAGTGTAAACAAAGATTTACTACATTTGAAAAAATAGGGGATGTAGATTTTTTTGTAATTAAAAAAGATGGTACAAGACAAAAATTTGATAAAGATAAAATAAAAAATGGGATTGTATCTGCAACAAAAAATAGACCTGTTACTATGGAACAAATTGAGAAAATAATATTTAATGTTTTAGATTCTATTAAAAAAGAAGGTGAAATGGAAATAACTACCGAAAAAATAGGTTCCAAAATTTTAAAGCAACTAAAAAAAATAGATGAAGTGGCATATATTAGGTTTGCATCTATTTACAAAGATTTTCAAAATGTGGAAGATTTTAAAAAAGAAATATCTAAATTGGAGTGATTACTATGTTTTTAAAAATTGAAAAAAGAAATAAAGAAATAGTGGATTTTAATAAAGAAAAAATTAAAAATGCAATTACAAAAGCATTTGAATCTATAAAAAAGGAACCCAAAAATTTAGATTTTTTATTAGAACAAGTAATAAAAGAATTGGAAAAAATTAAAGTAGATATTCCAAATGTAGAACAAGTATCTGATGCAATAGAAAATGTATTGATGATTAATGAACAAGCAGTTGCAAAATCTTTTATTATATTTAGAGAATATAAACGTCAATTAAGAGAAATTTCTAAAGCTTATATTGGCACAACTGAAAAAAACAATTTTGGATTAAATTCATTAAAAATATTAGAAGGAAGATATTTATTGAAAGATGATAATGGCAATATTACTGAAACACCTAATCAATTATTTGAAAGAGTATCAAAAGCAATAGTTAAAGCTGATGAAAAATATTTATCTAAAAAGAAGTTAGAACTTTTACAAAATGATTTTTATAATATGATGTATAATTTAGATTTTTTGCCTAATACTCCTACATTAATGAATGCGGGTACACCTGTGGGTCAATTAAGTGCTTGTTTTGTATTACCAGTTGAAGATTCTATGTTAGGTATTTTTGAATCCGTAAAGAATACTGCCTTAATACATCAATCTGGTGGTGGGACTGGTTTTTCTTTTAGTAGATTAAGACAAAAAGGTGCAATAGTATCTTCAACAAAAGGAACAGCATCAGGACCAATATCTTTTATGAAAGTATTTAATACAGCTACAGATGTAGTTAAGCAAGGTGGTAAAAGAAGAGGAGCAAACATGGGTATTTTAAGAGTAGACCATCCAGATATTTTAGAATTTATATCTTGTAAACAACAAGAAGGAAATATGGCTAATTTTAATATTTCTGTAGGTATAACTGATAAGTTTATGCAAGCTGTAGAAGATAACACTTATTATGATTTAATAGATCCTCGTAATAATAATGTAGTTACTAAAATGAATGCTCGTTCTGTTTTTGATTTGATTGCAAATTTAGCTTGGCAAAATGGAGAACCAGGAGTTATTTTTATAGATCAAATAAATAAATATAATCAAGTTAAAAATGTTGGAGAAATAGAGGCTACAAATCCTTGTGGAGAACAACCTTTATTACCTTATGAATCTTGTAATTTAGGTTCTATAAATTTAGCAAATATGATTGAAAATAATTCTATTAATTGGAATAAATTAGAATCTGTAATTAAATTAGCAGTAAGATTTTTAGATAATGTAATAGATGTAAATAAGTATCCTTTACCACAAATTGATTCTATGACTAAATCAACACGAAAAATAGGTTTAGGTGTAATGGGTTTTGCAGATATGTTATATCAATTAAAAATACCTTATAATTCAGATGAAGGAATTTATTTGGGTGAAAAAATAATGAAGTTTATAACAGATATAGGTGTAGAAGAATCTGTTAAATTAGGTGAATTAAAAGGTAATTTTCCTGCATTTAAAGACAGTTATTGGTCTAATGAGGGCTATAAATATATGCGAAATGCAACTATTACTACAATTGCACCCACAGGAACAATTGGTTTGATTGCAGATGTATCTGGAGGGGTAGAGCCTGTATTTTCATTAGCATTTACTAGATTTACTCATGTTGATGATCAAGAATTAATTTATTCAAATAAATTTTTAGAGAAAGAATTAAAATCAAAAGGAATATATTCAGAAGAATTAATGTTAAAAATATGTAAAACAGGTAGTGTTGCTGAAATTCCAGAAATTCCTGAAGATATTAAAAGAATTTTTGTTACTTCCAGAGAAATAAGTCCAGAATGGCATATAAAAATGCAAGCTGCATTTCAAAAATATACTCATAATGGGGTTTCTAAAACAATTAACATGCCAAATTTTGCAACAATAGATGATGTAAAACAATCTTATTTATTAGCCTATAAATTGGGTTGTAAAGGTTTAACAGTTTATAGAGATGGAAGTAGAGAATTCCAAATTTTAAATGCAGGTACTAAAAAAGTAGATTTTAAAGAAGAAAAAAAACCTTTGCAAAAATTAATTACTAAAGAAATACCAAAAGATGAATGTCCAATTTGTCATAGTAAAATGACTGCACAAGAGGGTTGTTATACTTGTAAAAAATGTTCCTATTCTAAATGTTCTTAAGCACTTTAGAAAAATTGTGTAAATTATTGTTATGTGTTCTTAACGGAACACTTTTTATATGTTTTTATATCTTATACTTATGAAAGAAATAGAAGTAAAAATTTTAGAAATTAATAAAAAATATATTGAAAAAAAATTGAAAAAGTTGAAAGCTAAAAAAGTATATTCTGGGAAATTAGTTTCATATTTTTTTGATACTACTACCAATTCTTTAAAATCTAAAGGTATTCAATTAAGATTACGCGTAAGTAATAAAGATTGTATATTAACTGTTAAAAGAAAAATTTCGCAAAAAGAAACTAAAAATTCAAATGAATTTGAAATTACTGTTTCAAGTTATAAGGAAACAAAAAATATATTAGAATTATTAGGTTTTAAATTAAAATATCAATTAGAAAAAAATAGAACGTCTTATGTTTTAAAAGATGTAAGATTTGAATTAGATAAACCTAAAGAAAAAGTGCCTTTATTTTTAGAAATTGAAGCAAAAAATAGAAAAATTATAGAAAAATACGTAAAACTTTTAGGATATAAAATGTCTCAAACTAAAAATTTTACTTATCGAGATGTATTAAGACATTATAATATTTTAAGGTGAAAATATGCTAATAATAAATACCGGAGATGGCGCAAAAATGGCTTTGCTAAAAAGAGCTTTTTGTGTTTTAGGAGGTATTTAATATGCTAATAATAAATACCGGAGATGGTAAAGGAAAAACTACTAGTGCAATAGGTATTGTATTAAGATCTTTAGTTTTAAATAAAAAAGTTTTAATTATTCAGTTTATGAAACCACAAAAAGAAAAATCTATTGAATTTTTATGTGATAAATTTCCAAATTTAGTTTGTTATAATCATGGAATTAATAAATTTATAAGTGCTAATAATGTGCCATTAGAATTAACAAAAAAATGTCAATTGGGTTTTGAGGACTTAAAAGCAAATATTGATAAATTTGATTTAATTTTTGTTGATGAACTTTTTTCTGCAATTTATTTTAAATTATTAGATCAAAAAGAAGTTTTGGATTTTATTTTAAGTTATAAAAATAAAGATTTTATTTTGACTGGCAGAAAATGTCCTAAAGAATTTATTGATATTGCAGATATAGTTTCTGAAATGAAAAAAATAAAACATCATTATGATAAAGGTATTTTAGCAAAAGAAGGCATTGATTATTAAACATTTTAAAAATTTATAGTTGAATATTCAGTTTATTTTATATATTTTTATATTCTTATTTTGTAATGTTAGGAAAAAATATTGAACTTGTTTCTGGTGTTGGAGATTATCCTAGTTTAAAAGCAGCAATTAATGCGAAAGCAGATTCTGTTTATTTTGGTATTCAAGGTTTGAATATGAGAGATTTTGGTAAAAATTTTGAATTAAAAGATTTATCCAAAATAGTTAAATTTTGTCATGATAATAAAGTTAAAGCATACTTAGCATTAAATACTATAGTTTATGACGAAGAAATAAAGTTTATTAGAAAAATATTAAAATTAGCAAAGAAAAATAAAATAGATGGTATAATTTGTTCAGATTTATTAGTTTTGCAAGAAGCAAAAAAATTAAATTTAGATATTCATATTAGTACTCAAATGTCTGTTTCTAATTTAGAAAGTATAAATTTATTAAAAAAATTAGGAGCAAAAAGAGTTGTTTTGGCAAGAGAATTGAATTTAGAACAAATAAAAAACATTTCTAAAAAATCTAAATTAGAAATAGAAGTTTTTGTTCATGGTTCTCTTTGTATCGCTGTTTCAGGAAGATGTTTTTTAAGTCTTTATTTTCACGATCGAAGTGCTAATCGTGGAAGATGTGTTCAACCATGTAGAAGATTATGGAAGTTAGAAAGTTCTGAAGAGTCTGCCGAAATGTATGAAAATCAAATTATTAGCTCTAAAGATTTATGTACTTTAGATTTTTTAGATAAATTAATTAATTCAAAAATAAAAGTTTTAAAGATAGAGGGTAGAACAAAAGGCCCGGATTATATATATGTAGTTACAAAAGTGTATAAAGAAGCAATTAATTTAATTAAAAATAATAAATTTACTAAAAAGAAAAAAGAAGAATTATTAAAAGAATTAAGTTCTGTTTTTAATAGGGGTTTTACTTCTGGTTTTTATTTTAGAAAACCAGATTATAATGATATAACTACTAGTAAAAAATCTGAAAGAACAAAAAAGCAAATATGTATTGGTAGAATAAAAAAGTATTACTCTAAAATAAATGTGGTTGAATTTAATGCAGATGTAGATTTTAAATTAGGGGAAGAAATAATTATTAAAGGTGCAAAAACTTATTTTAGACAAAAGATAGAATCTATAGAAGTTAACAATAAAGTTGTAGTTAATGTAAAAAGAAATGATGATGTTTGTATTAAAGTAATAGATAAAGTCAGAAAAAATGATTTGATTTATGCTTTAAGATGATTCTTTATCTATTTTTAATAATATTTCTTTTAAAGCTAAATCTGGATTATCTTTTAGTGTAGGCAAAATAGCATTTACATTAAAACTATTATTAAAATTAGCATCTTTAAGATTTTGAATAAATATATTTTTACTATTTGATAATGCTAATTCTTTATCTTCTGAGAAATTTATGTTTTCTAATTTTGATTTTAATTCTTTTACTTCTAGTTTTTTATCCAACATTAATATATAATTATTAGATAAAAAATCTTTTTCAGAAATGTTTTTTTCTCCAAAATTAATTTTTGCATTAATTTTAATTTTAATTATAGGTTTTAATTCATTTTCTATTTCGTGTTTTTCTAAAATTTCTGAAATGTTTTTTACAATATTTTCTTTATTTGTATTTTCTTCATTTATTTCATAATAATAATGTTCTCTTTGTTTTTCTATTGGTACAAATTTAATATTTTTATCTTTTGTATTATAAATGCAAAATCCTCTTTGTTCTTTTATTTCATTTTTTTTAATTTGGGTAATTATAGTTGAACCAGGAATAATAAATTTACTATTTTTTATACTTAATTCGTATTTCTTATGTAAATGTCCATTAATATATAGGTCAAAGCCATCAGGTAAATCTTCAAAAGATAAATTAGATATCATTTCATCATCGAAAGCTAATAATTCATTATAACTTTGATGGGTCATTAATATATTGCAATAATTTTTTATAGGTTGAAAATTTATTTTTTTTAATACATCTTTTGCAACTTTTTCAGGAACTCCTGACATTCCAAATATTGCTATGTCTTCATTTTCATTATTTACGATTATATTATTATGTTTTAATTGATAAATATATTTTGAGTTTTCTAAAATGTCTATTGGTGAAATATAATCTTTTCCTTTATATTCGTGGGTTCCTGCAATAGCTATTATTGGTTTTATTAATATTTTATCTTCTAAATTTGTTTTAATTTTTTGTTTGCCTACATATTTAGATAAAATTTTAAAAACATAATTCATTGTTTTAGAACTAGGTTCCTCTAAATCAAATATATCTCCAGGCATTAAAATAACATCACAATTTTGCATAGCATAGTTTAAAGCTTGTTCAAAATTAGAATAACAATCAGTTTCTAATTCAGTATTTTCTTTAAATCCAAAATGGGTATCTGAAATAATTGAAATTTTCATATATAAATAATTTAGGAAAAGTATAAATAATGCTCTCACTTAATATAATTATGCATATAGATTCATTTTATGAATTAGAATTAAAATCATTATTAACAAAAGAAGAATATGATTTTTTATTAGCTGATTTATCTAAAGATTATATTAAGCTTGATGATGATATTGTTTATAATAAAAGGTATAGGCCTGGAGATATAAGATTAAGACATTCTAATAGGGTTTTTGAATTAGTTAAAAAAGATTTAATTAATGAGTATGTTTGTAAAAAAACTGTTTTTAGTTTTGATAATAAAGACGATTTTGATAAAATGCAAGATGTTTTTGACAATTTACAATTAATATCAGAACCTACGAGTATTAAACATAACCAAGATTTTAGATTTGATTTGGATGGTTATAATTATATTATATCTTTACAAGATATAAAAGATTTTACTTATTTTATTGAAATAAAAATTCAAATAGATGATGAAAATTTCATTTTGCACGAAATGAATATTAAATCTATATTTAAAAGATTAAATTTAAAACCTATAAATCCTAAAGAATTTAGTACTTTAATTGCTCAATATGTTTTAAAAAATAAAAAATTGTTATAATAAAAAAAGAAAATAGAAAAATAAAATTATTTTTCTACTGGTTGAGCTTTATTTAAAGATACGCTATCTTTAAACATCCCTTTTAGAACACCAATAACTACTACTGCTACAATAGCCATTACTAGTATCATATAAAGTGTGTTCATTGAACTTTGTGCTTTTTTATCTTTTATAAAACCCATTTATAATCACTTTAATTTCTAGGACCTACAAATAAATAACATGCAAAAGTATCTCGAGGGTCAGCACTACAACCACTTGGGAAATATTGATCTATATCTTGGGAACCACATACCGCATATAATTTATATTTTGTTTTTGAACTTCCTATATAATTTATTCTTACATCATCTAATTCAATATTTTGAACGTTTTCACATGTACCAAAAACTATATTATCTGTACCTACATCTGTTTCTTCAGCTATTGATGCTTTAGGTATAGATCCATCTTTTTCAAATGTTATTTCTGAATTTTTTGTAGCATAATATGTATTTTGAGCATTGTTTATTAATGTTATAGAAGTATCTACTGGATCATTTCCTGCGTTGAAACCAATTCCTCCCATAATTGCTAATAACAAACCCAATATTGCTATTGATACTAATGCAGCAATTAAAAGGTTAAAAACACTTGAACTTTGTCCTTTTGAATTAAACATAACAATCCTCCATATAAATATAATTATAACTATATTTAAAACACCAATCTTTAAAAAAGTATCTTATCAATATATATAGTATTCTATTTAAATATAATAAAAATAAGGATGTAATTTAATATTTATTAAGAGTGAATTTTATGCACATTTCTGAGGTTCAAAGAAAAATAGCTGTTTTATTATTGGTAGAGCCTAAAACTATAGAGGATATAAATAAACAATTAGATTTAGGTTTTGAATCTATAACTAATGAAATAAATAATATGCTAAAATTAGGGTTAGTTAAAAAAACAGATGATTTTCCTACAAAATACGTTTTGGATGAATATATTATTAATGAATTGAAAAAAAGGAAAGAGA
>CAZMGA010000008.1:0-1675 GCA_964565725.1 uncultured archaeon
GCAAATCCAAACCCTAAAGTTAAAATTAAACCAAAAATCAAAAATAAACCTTTATAGTTAATCATAAACACACCTTATCTTATTAATTATTATATATTATAGTAAAATTACAAATAAAAGTATAAAAGAATAATATAAAAAGCTTTCTTTAAGTGCTTTTTTTCTTTTACAAAGAAAAGGGTTTGACGCAGAAGAAGAGATTCGAACTCTTGTGTCTTGCGACATCAGTTATCTCTAATATTTAAAGTATTAACCTTATTAAAAGATTGTTCGAGACTGACGCATTAAACCACTCTGCCACTTCTGCATAATAAAAATAGAAGAGTAAATTAAATAAATAGAAGTGAGTAAAATAAAATGGTTGTAACCATATTTGGAAAATTATGATCTAAATAAGGTATTAATAAGAATAAGTTAGGACCAAAACTTAAAAATAAAGCAATATAATAAGGTAAACCTAAAAACATAAATATAATTGCACTAATTATACTACCTAATAATATAAATTCTAAACTAGCTCCATAAATTATGTAATGACTTTGTTTTTTAAATAAAATTAATGCTGCTAAATTATTTGATAAACCTACATTTATTAATGCTAATATTAAAGCCCAAACTACAGGAAAATTAATAACATAATGCAAAATCCATGCAAATATAAACATACCCATAAATCCTAACAAAGAGATACTTGCTTCTTTTCCTGGAAATCCTTTTTCATAATTAAACTCTAACTTTGACATAAATTTGGAAAATATATTATTTTCTTTTTTGTAAAATTTTAAAATTAAATTAGATGTACAAAAAATAATTGCTATAATTCCTATAGCCCAATAAAATCCTAAATACATTAATAATAAAATTAATATAAAACAAAATATTAATTTTACTTCAAATCTTAAAAATTCCTTTTTTATTGTAGATTTTCTTTCTAAAACATGAATATATGCCATAATATCACTATATATGTAATAACTATTTATATAATTTTCTAAAAATCTGTTATTTCCGTTCTATCTGATAATTCTCCCTTTAAATTTTTTAACATTAAAGATTTTATATCCTTTATAGGATAATTTGCTAATAAATACTTTGCTTTAATATATGCTGTTTCTGTTAGCATATCTTCTAAACCTATTATTCCTAAATTTAACTCCTCTCTACCTGTTGCATATACATTTAGATTTACCCTTCCATTAATAGTTTGAGAAGTCATAAACAAAAGAGCATTACTTTTTTTCAATAAGTTATGTAGATTTGTGTTTATATGCCCTAAACCTACTCCTTCTATTATAACAATTTCATTTTTTTCTAAAATATATTTTACTAAATCTTGATTTATGTTAGGATAATATTTTAAAATAGAAACTTTATCTGACAATTTAGTATTTATTATAATATCTTCATCATTTATATTAGGCAAAATATCTAAATTTTGATTAATTATTACTTCTTTTTTAGAAATTTGGCCTGAATTTAAATCCAAATTAACAAAAGCATAAGGCATAACATTAATACTTTTAAAAGCATCTCTTCTTGTAGAATGCATTTTTCTCACTTTTGTACCTAAATGAATTGCAATAATGTTATCATTGTAATTATAGTGCATAGCTACAAAAACTCCTGCCTTTTTAGATTCTAATGCAAAAGATATAGCTCCTATTAAATTATATGG
>CAZMGA010000008.1:1685-8440 GCA_964565725.1 uncultured archaeon
TTGGTCTATCAGAACTTTTTTGTGATCCCACAAAAACAATAGGTATATTTATTTTTTCTATCATAAAGGATATTGCACTAGAAGTATAATGTAGAGTATCTGTACCCATAGCAACTATTATTGCATCATATTTTTTGTTTACTTCTTTTATTTTATTTGCTAATAATACCCAATCGTCATATTCTATATTTTCACTAAATTTATTACTTAATGTAATAGTATCTATATTTGCTAATTCTTTTAATTCCGGAATTGCTAATAATAAATCTTCAGATGTAAATTGAGAAGAAACACCTCCAAATTCATAATCTACCTTTGAAGCAATAGTTCCTCCTAAACTAATTAAACATACACTTTTATCTTTATTCATTTTTATTTCACTAATTTTATTTTCTTTTGGTTTTAATTTTACATCGGCAATAATTTTTATTGATTCTATATTATCTTTTTTTAAAGCAATATTATAACCCATATCTAACTTTAAAACTATTAAGTCTGGATTAGTATTTTTTAATACTATACCCTTTATTTCACCATTAAATACATTACCTTTACCTTTTATCAAAACTTCTTTATTATAATAGTCTTCCAAATTATCACCATAATATAAAATAAATAAATATATTTATAATCATTACATCTTTATATATAAATATGGATTTAGTCGATAGGTGCGAAAAATATGAACAATTAACAAAAAAAGCTTTAGAAAAGTCTAAAATTTGTGTTTCTAAAGATAGTGCATTATTTTTTATTGCTAAAGATTTTATAGATATGGCTAATCGTTATTATTCTGATGGTTGCCATTATAAAAATGAAAAACAATACGATATTGCTTTGGCGAGTTTTTCTTATTCTCATGCTTGGTTAGATTGTTGTGCAAGATTAGGATTAACTGATGTTGACTATGATACTCAATTATTTACATTATACAAGTGATATTTATGAATTTTAATTTTAAATATATTTTTTTAGGTCTTTTTTGCTTATTGTTAATTTCAAGTGTATTTTGTGTTAAATCAGAAGGTACAATAAGATTATTAGCAGTAACTACTGATGGAAAAGGCACAGATGCTAATTTACATATAAAAATTGTTGAAGGTAATGGTAAGATTTGGTCTGGATTAAGTTCATTAGTTGGCACAAGTACACAAAGTACTGAAAAAACAGCAATTGATTTATTAGAACAATATGATTACAATATTAAAAAATATGATTTTATGTTTGATATTCAAAGTCAAGCAAGTGTTGTTGATGGACCTAGTGCTGGTTTGCCTACTGCCTTATTATTAATAAACATGATGAAAAATAAAATAGTTCCTAATTATGTTTCAGGTACTGGAACAATATCTACTGGAGGACAAATAGGTAAAGTTGGAGGCATATATGAAAAAACAAAATATGCTGCAGAAACAGGTATAAAAATATTTTTTGTACCTAAATCAGAATTAGAAGTTGTAATTAATGAAGATAATAATGTAAAAAAAGTTAATTTAAGTCAATACGCTTATGAAAAATATAATATAAAAGTTGTAGGTGTAGAAACAATAAAAGAAGTTTTAGAATATGATTTATCTAATGTAGAAAATATAAAAATTGCAAAAGTAGATTCTTATGAAACCCTTATTTATAATCCTCCAATAACAAATTATGAAAAAGATTTAAATCAATTCAAAAATTATATTAATGAATATTATGAAGAAACAGAACAAAATTACAAGTATATAGAAAATGCAATAACTCAAACAAATATAAAAGATAATGATTTATTGACTGAAATGTATTCTTTGTATACAGATGCTGGAAAATATATGGATGCTGGAAAATCAGCAAATGAAAAAAATTATTTATATTCTGCAGCAAATAACTTTTTTATAGCTAATATTTCTTTAAATTTAATTAGAGATATTTTAGATCATGATGATATATTAAAGAGTAGTACAAAAATAGATAGTTTAACTAAAGATCTAAAAAGTAAATATATTTTTGATTTTGATGGAGTTCCTTGTAAAGATTATGAATGGTATATTGGTTCACAAGAAAGATATCTTTGGGCTCAAGATAATATTACTAAAATATTAACTACCCCTGGAAATGATTTATCCACTAATTTAACTAAATTACAAAATTATGAAGAAGCTAAAGAATGGTTAAAAATATCTTTAGTTTTCAAAAGTTATGTAAAAAATAATGATTGTTATATTGATGAAAACAAATATTATTCTAGCGCAGTTCAAATGTTAGATGAATTAAAAAAAGGAGAAACAATTATTCAAAAATATGGATTATATGAAAGTTTAAAATGGATAAATGGTAGTAAAAATGCTAACAATTTAAATTGGCAATTAACATCTATTTTTGAAGGGGCTATAGGTTTAGCAATATTAAATACCTATTTAGAATTAAAAGATGAAAATCTAAATACAATTAAAGAGTCAACAACTACACTTTTAAATAATGTTGATGATGATGATTCCATATGGTCTAATTTGTATTTACAACATGCAAATTATTTATTTAATGAAGCTCAATTTTTAGAAAAAAATAATGAATTAGAAAATGCAAAAACATCTTATAAAAGTTCATATCAATTAGCTTTGTTTGCAAAGAATATATCCCAAGTTGTGAAAGATATTGAAAAAAATAAAAGTTCTACTATGTATAAAAGTTATAGTAAAAATACAAAAGGACTAATTAACATTACTAATTCAAATTTATATCAAAGATTAATAATTTTGTTTTTAATCATAATAATTATATTATTTGTAATTATTTTTGTAGTCCATAAAAAATATAAAAGTACAAGAAATGATTTAGATAAATATTCTGATTATATAGATGTAAGAATAAATAAATTAAAAAATATGATTATTCAAATAAATAAAGATTATAAAAATGATTCTATTGAAGAAGCAGTATACAAAGACTTCACAAAAAAATGTAATGATGAATTATCTTTCTTATTTGATGAAAAAAAACAAGTAAAATCCAAAAATATAGAATTGAGAGGATTAAATAAATTATATTCAAATAAACAAAAGCAATTAGAATATATAAAAAAAGAGTATAACAAAAATAATATTTCTCATAAAGAATATATGAAAAATATAACTAGTTTAGATAATGAAATATTAAATTTAAGAAAAGAAATAAATAGTGGGTTATTATCTATGTCTGATTATATTTTAGAAAACAGTTCTAAATTTAAATATAGTTTTAAAAAACCAAAAATTAAATATAAGTTGTGATGTATATGAAAGAAAATATTTATGTTAATAAAATTAGTGATACAAAATATGAAATTATTACTAAAGATATTAAAATTGAACCAGGAGTTTTTACATTATATAATGTTGATTGGAATTTATTTGTTTTAAGAAAGAAATACACGGCTTATAATAAAGATTCTAAAAAAGAAGATAAAGATAGCAAAGAAGAATTAATAGAAATTAAAGAAAATGACAACAAAGAGGATGAAAAAAAAGAATGGATTAAAAGAGCATTAGAATTAAAATCTCAATTAATTGAAAGGGGTTTTATGAGTATTGTAAATATAGAAGATGTTAGAAAAATTTCTTATGTTACTAGAGATGAAATAAATCAAAATGAAATTTTAGGCATTAGAGGTTTTGATGGCAATTATTATATTTTCAAAAGGGATGTATTTGAAGATTTAAAAAATAAACTCTTTTTAGTATTGAAGAATGTAAATACAACATTATCAGAATTATTAGAAAAAACAGATATTGATGCTACAAAAATAAAAGGCGTATTAGAAATATTAAAAGATCAAAGTGAAGTAATAGAAGTAAGTAAAGATGTATTTAGAAGGGTTTAAGATGAACCTTGTGTTAAATATACCTAAAGATAAATTTAATATTTTAAAGATAATTTATCAAAATAATTTATTTGAAAACAAAAATATAAATGTAGAATTAATTATTAAAAAAAATAATATTACTATTACATTATATAAAACAGGTAAATTAGTAATTCAAGGTAATTTAGAAAACGAATTAGAATTTGAAAAGCAATTTATATTAAACAATATATTTACTAATTCTAAAAATTATATTTTAGGTTTTGATGAAACAGGTAGATCTGAATTAATTGGACCTTTTGTAATATCTGGAGTTTTTGGAGAAAACAAAAATTTAATTACATTAAGAGATAGTAAAAAAACAACAAATATTCAAAAAGCAAAAGAGGAAGTAGATAAATATAGTTTAGGTTATTGTTCTTTAGTATTAAATCCTAATTTTATAGATTTATTAAGAACTAATAATTTAAGTTTAAATGATATTGAACAAAAATTTATATTAAAAGTTTATGAATTATTTAAAGAATATAATTTAGATTTTGAAGGTATTATTGACGGCCAAGAATTAAATTCTAAAAAAATACCTTTAAAGCATATAATAAAGGCTGATGATTTAGTTCCTATAGTAAGTTCGGCGAGTATAATTTCTAAATATATAAGAGATGATTCAAAAAATAAAAACGAAAGAAAAACATGGAATATTAAATTAAAGCAGTAATTATTAAATATAAAGCAATTATTAATAAAATAATTCCACTAATTAAATGTAAAGTTTTAATATTATTTTCTCTTAATCTTTGTAAAGTTTCTAATTTCACAAAACCAAAATAAATTACAAACACTATTATTAACATTGGTAATATAAAGATTAAATTATAAAATAATAACCATAATATAATTTTATTTATTGTTAAATTATGTAATAAACCTGAAACTAAAACATAAGGTCCAGCAGTACAAGGTGTTAAAAAAAATGCAACTATAAAAGCAATTAAAATCACAGACCATATACTTGTAGCGCTTTCTATAATCTTTTTCATTAATGGTCGCCAACTTCTAGGCACTTCCATTACAAAATTTCCAGCACCATAAAAAATAGCATCTTTTAAATTAAATAATGCTAAAATTAAAGCTAATATACCTATTATTAAATAAATTATATTAGTGCTTATGAAATTATTAATAAATTTCATACCAAAAATTAAAGCTAAACCTAAACCTAAATAAACTACAAATATAGTAATTATAAAAGCTAAACCATGAGTAATAACTGCTTTTTTATTTCCTTTAACTAAAATTGTAGCTAATAAAATCATTAAAACAGCAACTTCACAAGGATTTATAGAATCAGCTAAAGCTAAACCTAAAACAGTTAAAAAATTAACTTCTTTTTCTTTATTTTTTTCACCATATAAAATACATTTATTTTCATTACAAACATTAATTTCATTTGTAATATTTTTTATAATAGTAGTATCTCCTTGATAAATTTTATTATTAATAATAACTGTTGGAACCCCATAACTGTTTGAATTAAAATCTTGAATTACTTTGACAAATAGTTCTACATTTTCTTTATTATCTAAATTTACTTTAATTACATTAAAATCATAATCATTTTCAATAGATTTTAAAAATTCTTCAACATTATGACAATGAGGGCAAGAAGTACTATAAAAAAAATAAAAAGGAGCTTTATAGTTAGTATTAAGATTTTCAGCATAGCCCATATTTAATAAATTTATAGCTATAAAAAATCCAAATAATAACAAAAAAAACTTATTCATATTATCCCTTAATATAATTCAAGATATTTTTCTTTAAATCTTTTTACTAATTCTGTATTATAAGGTGTAGGTATATTCATTTTTCTACCTAATTCTATAATAAAACCATTTAAAAAATAAATTTCGGTTCTTTTATTTTGTTTTACATCTTGATAAGTACTAGAATAATGATCCATTGATTTTAAAGCCAAAAATGAATTCCATAATGATCTTTTTGAGTGCATAGGTATAATTTCAGATAACAAATCATATGTTTCATCAAACAAATTTTGCATTGTTTTTAATATTTCTTTATCTTTAAATAATTCATTAAAAGGTTTTTGTTCTATAGCACAAATAGCATTTAATGCACAATTATATACTGTTTTTTCTGCTCTTTTAATATCAATATCGTCAGTTAATTGAGCATTAATATCACTAGATTTTAATAAATTATAAACATCTTTACTTAATACATCTTCATCCAAAAACCAACCTGATGCTTTAGATAAATGTAATTTATTACCTTCTAAATTAAATCCTTCTATTACCGAAACTACTACAAATGGTGTATTTCTTATTATGTTTATATACCAACTATTATCAATATAAGTATTTTGAATTAAAACTATTAAATCAACTTTAACACCAGAATTAGAAATTAATTCTAAATTTTTTTTTAAATCATAATATTTTGAAGTAACAAATACATAATCATATTTTTTATTATAATCAATTTCGTCATATACTTTTGGAAAATTATATTTTTCACCATCAATATATAAAGTATTACCTATATTTTTAGCTTTACTTCTTCCAATTACATCTACATCGTGGCCTTTAGCAAATAATTTTGCAGCCAAATAAGAACCAATTGATCCTGCTCCATAAACTAAAATACTCTTTTTTTGACCTATCATATTTATCACATATAAACAATTAGAATAAAATAACATCAAAAAGTATATAAATAGTTTTTATTGCTTAGTACAATTACTTAATGTATTCTCTACCAAATCACAAATACAATTTATTTCTTCGTTAGATAAAGGATTATTAATACTTATAGGAGTAGTAAACAAATAATTTATAGGTTGATGTCCAAAATTATTTATAATATCATTATCAGTAATAATTATATCTAAGTTTAATAAAGTTATTTTTTCTTT
>CAZMGA010000008.1:8540-28070 GCA_964565725.1 uncultured archaeon
AAATATTTATTTCTTTAGCTGCTAATTCATAGAATAAATGCATAGCTCCAAATACTCTTAAAGGCATATAAAAAGATAAAGTATTTCTTGGTAATATTGCATCATCCATAGCATCTTTATTTATTGTGTTAAAAATAAATATTCTTGGAATTAGTAAATAATTATTAGGATCAGTTAAAGATAAATCTAAATTAGTATAAAAAGTACCATTATCACATTTATCTGGACTACAATCCATTAATGTAATAAAATTATCTCTTCTTTCGTTATTTATAATTGATGCTTCAGAAAATGCTTTATTAGTATATGTAGAACTAAGATTTAATTGACCAGTTATATCTGTAGGATCAATAATACTATTAGAAGAATTTAGTAAAGAATAATCATAAACTTTAAAATAATATACACTTTTAAAAATACCTCTATAATTTGTTATTTGTCCAATTATTTTATTAGACATATATTCTGCAAACATATTTATTATTTGATTACCAGAGTTATAAAAAAACAATTCATTAATATAATTAGTATATATTTCTTTCCAATGTTTAATTTTTTTGTTTTCGTAAAATGTAAGTAAATTGGGTTGTTCGCCATCACAACTTATTACATTATCATTATAAGTACAATTTGATGTAAAAAAGGTTTTTAAATGAGATCTATATAATATATCAAAAGTACTTAAAGCATCTAATCTTATTAAATCCTTTGTAGAATCCATTTCTTGTTGTTCATTTAAAGCTAAAATTATATTTTTATAGTTATCTTCACTATTAGACATATGTTGCGTAATTAAAACACCTATACCTATTACAACTAAACCCGCTAATGCCGTAAATAGTGTAAAACCTTTAATATTCATAATAAATTAAATAAAATGAAATATTTTAAATAAGTATGTTAAATTTATTTAAATAACAAAAAATCCCACCACGGTTTATCTATACTGGCTAATATTCCGTTAGTAGCATAATACTTTTCAATAATATTTTCTTCTACGTTAATTATTCCTAATAAACTTTTATGTGATGTTTTTGTTACTACAAATAAAGGTATATCATCAACAATTAAATTTATTTTAGAGATTTCTTTTTTATTATTAAATTCAATAAATTGTAATTTTTCATTAGTTAAGTAAAAAGCATTATCAATTAATTCTAATGTTAATAATGTACTTATATTATAATCATTATAACTTATTGTTAAAAGTTCTTTATCTTTAAAAATTGTATAATTGTAATCTCCAAATATAATTAAATTTGTGTTATAATCAAAACTAAAATTATTAATTTTAAAGCCTTCTTTTGAAATTGTCGAGTTTATATCTGTTAAATCAATATAATTAGATTCTTTAATAAAATTATTTAATATTGTCTTTTCAATATCAAAATATATTGTTTTTAAAGTTTCATCCTTTAAATTATCAATATCCTTATTAAAAGAATTCATAATATCTACAATAGAATCTTTTCTACCTATTTTTATACTATCTTCTTTATTTTTAGCAATAGTTTTTGATGCAGAATCATAAATATTTTTTATTTCTTCTTTAGATAGGTATTTTGTAGTAATTTTTAAAGTATTCAAGAAAAAATCAGGATCTAAACTTAATTTAAATGAACTACTTTTATCTTTTATTTGATTTTCTATTTGCATATATTTTGTATAATTTGAATAAATTGAATCTAAATAAGTAGTTAAATTATCTAAATCATAATCACTATCATTTAAATAATTTTCAATTTGCAAGTCTAAATAATCATAAAAATTAGATTTTTTTAAAATATATTGTTTGAAATCTAATCCTAAACTATAACTAATATTTGAAATACATGTTTCATTTAAATTTTCAGGAGTATATTCAAAATTATAACCACTTTTTTTAACTATGTAATTTCCATCTTTATCTTGACTTAATAAAACACTAATAGTTAAACAATCATAATAAGATTTGTATATTAAATCCATATCAGTATATTTTATTTGTGTATTATTAATAAAAATAGAATCTAAATTATCTTTTATTTCTATAACTGGATTATTAATTATTAAATTTACATTATCATTCAAATTATAATCTTTTAAATCTAGAGTAGTTGTAAAAAAATCAAATTTTGTGTTTTCTAATTGGTAATCAGAATCTAATACTAATTTAGGGTTTATTAATAATACATCATTTTTCAACTCTTGGCTTATAACAATATTATAATCTTTTAAAGCAGTAATAACTTTACATTTTAAATCCAAAAAATTATCTTTTTTATCACTAATACATTTTAATTTTAAATTTGATTTTTTATTTGCTAAAAAACTATAACAATAATTCTTTATTTGAGTATAATCAAATTGATTTTTTTCCTTTTCTGATTTGACACAATCTAAATAATCTAGATAATTTATGTTTTTTACACTAGAATTGTCATATATTTTACCTATTTTTGAGGACAAATTATAAAATTCGTTGCAAGAATAATAACTATTACCTAATAATTCACAATTAGATTGATTTTCTGCAAAAGTAAAACTAACTAAAAATATTGTTGCTAAAATTAATAAAAACCCATAAAAATTATATTTCAATAAACCACCTAATTCTTTAATATAATATAAAATAAAGGTTTATTAATATATCTTTAATTATTTATAAAAATAGATTCAAACCTAATATTAATAATCCAAAAACTAATGCTCCTACTAATACTATTTCAGGAGTTAATCTTATTAAAGATTTAGAATTTTCTGAAAATGATACTAATCCTAATGAAGAACTTGGACCTTGTGTTGTTTTATGTTTACTCATTTAAACACCTCTTTTATATTATATATTTAGAAAGATATAAAAATATATAGTCTTTATTTATATATTTTAGGTGGCATTATGTTAAATCAAAAAGGAGACATTTTATTATATATCATTTTTACTATTATATTAATAATTATAGGTGCAATAATTTATTATGTTTACTTAAATTATGATTTTAATAGTAATAAAGATGAAAATACATCTGTATTAAATAATTTAAAATCAAAATTACCTTCTAAAAATGTATCTAACGTTTCTTATTCTAATAATTATAAATTCAATGCAAAGATTAATTATTTTGAATATATTAAAATAAATAATTCTAATTTGTTTATAAATGGCAAACCAAATATTAGTTTTAATAATAGTTTATTTATGTTGTCAGAACCCACAATCTATAATTTTGAAGGAAATTTAAGTTCAGAAAATATAGTTGGTTTTGCAAATTACATTAATGGTAAAGACTATAATTTAAATATTAATTCAGATATAACTGTTGATTATAGTGATGTTGAAAATATAATAATTAATGATTTTTATTATGATTTAGAAAGAAGTAATATTAATGGTACTATAAAAATAGATACTTCTGGAGATATTAATTTAAATAAAGCTTATTTAAAAATAAAGGGTTTTAAAGGAAAAGTTATTTATGATCCTGAAGAAAACATATTGGAATTTGATGGAAATATAGGCTACATTAAAGTAAAAAATGATGGGTTAGTTATAGAACATGAGTGATTTTATGAAATTTGATAAATTTGATATAATTAAATCAATAGCTATTTTATTGATATTAGGATTTACTTTACTTTTTGTTTTGACTTATAGTAATATTGTACCTTGTAAAAGTGTAGGTAAAGTATGGTGTTCTGCATATTGGGGAATTGTAGGAAATCCAAAAATTGCAATAGTTGCAGGAAACGATGGTTTAGGCAACGCAAATAAATTAATGTATATTTTTCAAGATAGAACTAAGTTTAATTTAAGACCAAAACTTTTTGATATTTCGAACATTAGAACTACATCTTATTTAAAAAATTATGATTTAGTAATAGTAACACAAGCAAAAACACTAAGTTCAGAACAAATGCATATGTTTTATAGTTATGCTTCACAAGGAGGCATACTAATTTGGACTGGTGATGCGGGTACTTCTTTAATGCCTTCTGATAAAAAACCAGAAGATTATAATAATGTGCCATTAGATCAACCATGGATAAGAATTACAGATGATGAAAAAGTAATATTCTTTAATCAATTGTTATCTGTAAATTATATTAATAATTTTTGTAGTGTAGTAAATTGTAAATCAAACAAAGATTTTATAGGTAATTTTATTATGGACCCTAATAGTAAAATTGCAGAAGGAATTCCACCAACAGCTCAATTTTATGGTAATTTTGCAATGGTAGATATTATAGATAATACATTTACTACTATGGACTTATCTATTGAAAATACAGCTCATACAATAGGTAAAGATTACAAAGATTATGGCACTAAATTTCCTTTAATAGTTAGAAGCGGAGTAGGAAAAAATGTAGTATATTTAGCAACACCAATAGAATATATGATTGATGTTAATGCTACAAATGAATTTAATTCTAATTTTGAAGAAAGTAATACCTCTATGTATTTACCTACAATAGTAAGAAAAATTATAGAAGATAGATTAGGTTATGTAGATTAGGGATTATATGGCTGATTTTGACTTTTCTCAAGATATAGATAAAGATTATTTTAATAATGATTTAGAACCTAAACAAAAAAAACAAATTGATTTAGTCCAATTTAAAAAATATATTAAACCAACAATATTAATTATTTGCTTATTTGTTATATTATATTTGGCTACGTGGTTCTTTTTTTTAAGATATGCTGAAGTTAGTTTTAATGTAGAATATAGCAATGGAAATTCTATTTCTACAGCTATTACTTTAATAGGAGATAAATCTAATACATATAATACAAATACAGACATTAAAATATTACCTGGAGATTATACTCTAAAAATATCTGATTCAAAATTAAAAGATTATTATTTACAAAATAATAATATTACAATTGAAAAAGATACAACTCAAATAAATATTACGATGTATCCTAATTGGGTTAAAGATTTAAAAGATTTTAATATTAACTACCCAAACAAAATTTATGAAAAACAAAATGTAAAAGTTAATTTAAGTATTTATAATTTAGGGGAACCAAGAACAATTGTAATTAAAGGTTCTGGGGATTTAAATGCAATTAATGAAAATTGGATTATAAACTCAGGAAATAATACTGAAACAGTTTATTTTGTTAACAATAAATTGAAAGGAAAAGAAATTTCTGGAAAGATATTTATTGAAGAAGCTGGAAATAAATTTAGTAAATCAATATCTTCAACAGTAGATAAAGCACCAAAATTAACTATGAAAACTATTCAAACTTATACTATTAACGCAGGTAATGAATTTACTATTACGTCTGAACTAACTAATGACTCTAGTACCAATTCTATAGAAGACTTAAATATAAGCATTATAAATTCAAATATAAATATTGAAGAAATGAATAGTTGGATAGAAAATAAAACAAATAATTTAAATATTCCTCCAAACACTATAGGCATAGGAGAAATTACTTTTAAAATCCCCTTGAATTTTGATATAGGTAGTTATTATTTTGATTTAGTATATAGCAATAGTTATACTTCTATATCAAAAAAAATTACTTTAAAAATAACAAATCCAGACATAAAAATAAGTGATAAATTAGATTTTGGAACAATTACTGCTGGTTCAAGCCCTATTGAAAAAAATATACTTATTACAAATAATTCTGAATTTGATTTAAATATTTTGAATTATTCTATTAAAATAAATAATTCATCACCTGCAAATAACTTAACTGATTTAGAAAATCCTGATATTCTAAAAATAAATTTAACTAATACAAATATACCTTCTAAATCATCTTTAAACTTAAATACTACGTTAATTATACCTCCAACTTTTATATCTGATAAAATAACTGGAAACATAATTTTTAATACTAATTATAATGATTTAAACACAATTTTTAGTTATAATATAGAAAGTTTAATTGAAAACATAGAATTATCTGGAGATTGGGTAGAAAAATATAAAGTTAATTTTAATGATTTAAATCAAACAGAAAAAAAAATATCCATTATATCTATAAAAAACTCTGGAAACATAACTTTAGAAATAACAAATATTAATTCTACTTGCTCAGAGGTATCTATAACACAACCAAGTTATCCTTTAACTCTTTATACTGTAGATACAGATAAGGTTTTTACTATAACTTATTTTGCAAATCCTTTATATAAATCAAGTTTACAATTACCTAAAGAATGTAAAATAAACATTACTTATAAAGACCCAATTAATAAAAATAGTACAAAAACAATTTCAAAAATATTTACTTTAAATTAAATTTATTTTAATTATTTGCTCTTTTATATCGTAATCCTTTATACCTATAGTTTTATATGTTTCTTTTACTTTTTCAATATATTTTAATTCGTCTTCTAATACCTTTTTAAATATTAATTTACCTGTTTTAGGAATTAAATCATATAATCTTATTTCTGCATCTTTTTCATTTAATATTACTTTAGCATATCTTTTATTTTTAGGTATTAAAAACCAAGCATCATCACTTACATTATAAGAATCTCTCCAAGTATCTAAAATAAATACTTCTTTTTTATTTTCCGTAGCAATAACTTTTTCATGAATATGACCAAAAAATATTATTTTTTTATTAATTTTTCTTGTTATATTTTTTAATTCTTCTACACTTATAACATCAAAATGTAATTTAAACAAATTTTTTAAAGACACCCATATTGTTTTCAAATATAATTTAAAATAGCCTCTAAAAATATATTTATGAATAGCAAATAACATGTTATATAAAAAATACTTTACAACCAAACCAGCCATTTCTCGCTTAACTGACAAATCTAATTTATATAATGATTTTTTATTTTCAATTCTTTCTAAAAATGGATGCCATTCTTTAGAATCCATAAAATAAACACTAAATCCAGAAAATATTGCTGGTATATTTAATTCTATAGTATCCTTATAACCTCTAAATACTTTATTTTTGTCAAACTCAAAATAAACATCATGTTGTTGACCATGTTCTGCAAAAACATACTCGTTAGAATAAGATAATCTAAAATAAACATTATCGCTATTTAAAATTTCTTTTATTTTATCTTGAATTGATGGAAACAATAATTCATAATCGTGATTTCCAAAAATAAAATAAATATTATTTTTTTTATCTTCTAAAAAGGATTTCCAAGCATCAAAAACTAATTTATGACTAGAATATATTAAATCTAATTTTTCTAGAGCTATTTGAGGAGTAACATGTTGTAAATAAAAACTCCACCTATCTCTAATTATAGGGCATTTCAAAAAATCAAAAGTATCTCCATTATTAATTAAATCTATAGGATTTTTACTTTTTTTAACTTCTGTAATAACTTCACATAATAAATTATCAGCTACAAAATCATCTGTTTTTTTTCCTGCCCCTAATTCAATATCAGAAAATAATACTACTTCTTTAGTCATAATTATAATAAATAGCAAATACTTAAATATATTATCTTTAATTAGCTTATGAGTATTAAATATAATTTAAATTGAATGGGCGAGGCCGGATTCGAACCGGCGGCCTCTCGATTATCAGTCGAGTGCTCCAACCAGGCTAAGCTACACACCCTAAAAAAACAATCTCTAAAGATTGTAAAAGTAGTTTATTTATAATATTAATATAAATATATTTATAAACTTGTTTGAATATTTTATTAGATATATTTATATTTAAATAGTAAATATATATGTAAGTGATATTATGACTAACTTAGATTCAAAAATAATTAATAAAGAAGATATAAAAATTAAAGAAATTGATATTGTATTAGATGAAAACGACGATATTTTAAATTGTATAAAACAAGTAATAAAAGAAAATAATATTACCGAAGTAGATATTATTAATTTTGAAGGGGAAGTAATAAATTTTAGTGTAAATTATTTTGAAAAAGGTAGTTTAAAAAATGTAAAATATTTTGAACCACATATGATTACAAAAGGTATGGGTCAATTCAAATATGATTATATAAAAGATTCTTTATTTGGTAGAATAAGAATTAATTATACTCACATAGGTAAAAATTTTGATGGTATTTTAATGTCTGGTAAAGCAAAAGACGGTTTCAAGATTACATTAAAATACATGGAACAATAGGTTTGTTTATAAATATTATGTTCCAAAATTAAATATATTTATTTTATAATAAATTTTACCCGACTTTGCATAGCGGCTAATGCGTCCGGCTGTAGTTTGTTTGTGCTTCTCTGGTTTTTTTAAAAAACCAAAGAGTTAAGCAGATACCGGAAGACCCCCGGTTCAAATCCGGGAGTCGGGATTTTTAATAATTAATTTAATACTAATACTTAATTTACTTTTTAAGGTACTAATTATAAATATTTCTAAATAAGATAAATTTCTAGTTAAAGAGGTAAGAAATATAAATACAAACTTATTGTAAATGCCCCTAAACAAGGTCATATTGAATAATGTTTTACAAAAAAAAGATATAATTATTAAAAAAAATTAGTTTCGGCTTTGAACCCTACATTTAACGTAGGGCGCTAGGTTTTTAAATAGTTTGAAATCAATATTTTAATAAAATACTAATTTTCTTCTTCAATATAGTATCCTAATAAAGGTATTTCTTTCAATGTTCCTTTTACTCTTACAGATTTTCCTTCTTCAGGTAAATTTGCAGAATATATTGCTATACTGTCTGTTTTATCTTTAATAGTATATCCAGATAAACTACCTATCTTAATTGTGCCTTCTACAGTACCATAAACACTAACTTGTTTTCCAACATATTCATCTGATTTTATATCTTTTATAGCTTTTGTAGTTACACAACCACTAATTAATACAATACCCATCATAAATATTGCTAATATTATACCAAAATATTTCATAATTTATCACCTAAAATATAATAAAATATAAATTTATAAATATATATTTTGATTATTTCTTTTTTCTTTTCATCATTTCTGCAATTCTTGCTTTGGCTTTTTTTGCTTTATTACTTAAATTTATTTTAACTATTTTCATTTTTAATTTTCTAGGCAAATCTTCAACTCTGTAAATTTTATTTAACTCAATATGATTTTGACTTTTTTTGTAATACTCAATTAATATTTCTCCAGCCTTTTCTTTTAATTTATTATTTACTCTAGAATTATAAACTACACCTTTTAAAAATTCAGGTTCTAATTTACCTAAATAAAATAAATCAAGTAATTTTTCAGCAATAGTATTTTTATCTTTAAAAGATACATTATCATTAGTAATTAAATCATATAATTCTTTAGGATCTTTTCTAACAAAAGCTCTAATCATAGCAGAAGGTAATTCTTTTAAAAGTAAATCATAAACCTCATTTAATAAATTAACTTCGTGAGAACTTAAACCACTATATCTTGGATAAGTTCTTAATTGTCTAGCTAATTTTACTAATTCTAAATAAGTAAAAGAATATAATTTTTCTTTTATGTTTTTCAAGTTTTTAACTAATTCTGATTCTTCTGTTTGTTGTTCTTTAACTTCTTCTTTAAGTTGTTTTCTATTTTTAAGTTCTAAATCATAAGCATCATTATAAGTAGATCTGGTATTAGGATTTCCTAATATTTCATAAGCTTCATTTAGATCTTTCATTTTTTCTTCAAAATGTTTATTTCCTGGATTTCTATCAGGATGATATACTTTAGCTAAAAACCTATATGCTTTTTTTATTTCATGTGGAATTGCATTTCTATCAACATTTAAAATTGCATAATAATCTTTTAACATAATATAATTTAAAAGGAAGTAATTTAAAAATAGATCTTATAATAAATAAAAAAAAGAATAAATAAATTTATTCTTCTTTTGAAATTAATTTTAATTTAACAGCTACAGGTCCTTTTTCACTATCTTGGATTTCAAAAACTACCTTGTCGCCTTCTTTAATAAAATTTCCTGGTTCAATTCCTGTTTTATGGATAAAATAATCTTTACCATCTTCTCCAGCTACAAAACCAAATCTTTTTTTTATATTATAAAATTTTATTGTTCCGTTTATCATTTTTTTCCTCTCCATTTTATATAGTTACCTTTTTTGAGGTATATTATAATATATTAGTAAAATATATAAACATTAATTTATAACTAATATTTTTTTGAATTATAATTTATTTTTTCTTTAACACCTTTTAATTTATCTTTGATGTTATTTAATCCTTTATTTTCTTTTAATCTATTAGCTTTTTCTTCTGCAGCTTTATTTAATTTATTTATAAATTTAATAGCAATAAATACTGCTAAAGCTATTATTAAAAAATCAATTATTGTACTTATAAATGCTCCATATTTTATTATTGGGGCACCGGCAGCAACTGCTTCAGACATTGTGTTATAAGTAGTATTACTTAAATTAATATATAATTGTGTAAAATCAGCATTACCTAATAATAAACCTATTGGAGGCATAATAATATCATTAACAAATGAGCTTACAATTTTATTAAAAGCTGTTCCAATAATTATACCTACTGCTAAGTCAATTACATTACCTTTCATGGCAAAATCTTTAAATTCTTTCATAAAACCCATACAATTTCACCTCATTTTCTTTGTAAATCTACCTTGAAATTTAGCATTTTTATTTCTAACTCTTGCTTTATTTGATATCAATTTCTTATTTTTTGTAGCAAATTTACTTTCTTTTTGATCTTTTTTAAATTTGTTATTAAATCCCTTAAATCCTTTTTTAAAATTAGATTTAAAACTATTATAACTATCATCAACATATTCCTCTTTTGAACCTTGATATGTTTTTGAATAATCTCTCTTTTCTTTAAATTTTTTATGTATATATTCTTTACCATCTATTTTTATTTCTTTTAATTTTCTCATATTCCTATTCTTTTTTTCTATAAAATCATTATCAGTTATAAAAGAATAAGCTGTACCTATTTTGCCCATTCTTCCAGTTCTTCCAATTCTATGTAAATAAGTATCATAATCTTTTGGGCTATCATAACTCACTACATATGCAATATCATCAACTTGTATTCCTCTTGAAACTACATCTGTCGCAATTAATACATTTATTTTATTTAATTTAAATTGATTTAAAGCAACTTCTCTAAATTTTTGAGTTTTATCTCCATGAATTGATGCCACTTTATAACCTATATCATCTAATTTTTTAAACAAAGCTTCGGCTGTTTTTTTAGTAGCTACAAAAACTAAAACTCTTTTTTCATCTGATTTTTTTATAATATCTAATAATTTAGAATACTTTTCAGATTTTTTTAATTCTATTTTTTTTTCTAAAATATTTTTTCCTAAAATTTCTGTTTTAACTATAACTTCTTCATAAGTTTTAACATGATTTTTAATTAATGCAATTAATTTTGAATCCATAGTTGCAGAAAATAAATGCATATTTTTAGGTTTAATTAAATTTAAAATTTGTTTTACTTCTCCTAAAAAACCCATATCTAATAATCTATCAGCTTCATCTAAAACAACAGTATCAAAATTATATTTTAAATTTCTATTCATAATATGATCTATTAAACGACCAGGTGTAGCTACTAAAATATCTACTCCTTTTTTTAAAATTTTTACTTCTGTAACAATACCATGCCCACCATAAACAACTTCAACAGTAATATCGATATTTTTTGTAACACTTCTTATTTCTTTTGAAACCTGTACTGCTAATTCTCTTGTAGGACATATAACTATTGTCCTTTGTTTATTATCAATATAATTTTGGATCATAGGTATTCCAAAAGCCAAAGTTTTTCCTGAACCAGTATAACTTTTTGCAACTACATTTTTATTAGATAAAATCAAAGGTATTATCTTTTCTTGAATCTCTGTAGTATTAATATATTTTAATTTATCTAATGAATTTTTAATTCTATTATCTATTTTTAATTCTTTAAATTCCATTTTTATATCCCCGTATATTTTGAATATATAATTATGGACCAACCTATTATATATAAAAGATTGTAAATAATATTAATTAATAAAGCTATAAATAAAAAAATTAAAAGAACTAATCTTACTCTATTTTTATTATTTTTATATACCTTATATTCTAAATAAAACATTAAAGAACAAAGAATTAAACCTAAAAAAGGAATATTAAAACCTACAAATAATAGGGATAAATACCCTAAAATAGTAAAAACTAAATCTTTTAAATAGTGAAAAACCATAAAACCACATTCAAGTAATATAAATATATAGCCTATTTATAAACTTTTTGGTGCGAATTTATTTTATGAGTAAAAAAATAATACTTGAATTTATGCTTTTAATTATGTTGTGCATTCCATTTGGATTTGCAAGTTTATCTTGTAATGAAAGTATTAATGAAACTAATAATATTATTTATTGTAATATAAATACAAATAATACAGAAATACTAAATCCAATTATAACTAGTGATAATGCAATTTATTTTGATTTAGATTTTGAAAAAAAAGAAATGTATCCTAACAATAAATATTCATTCAAAATTATAGTAGATGTTTATAACTCTAAAGAAGGAAAACACAATTTAAAAATTGTTCAAGGAAAAACAACATATAGTTTAGATATAAATATAATTAGATTAAAATCAGATGTAGATTATAGTTATAATTTGAATTATAATAAAGATAATATTTTAATAAATTTAAATTTACAAAATAAAACAAATAAAAACAAAGTATTAATATTAAGAAATACTGTTTTGCCTTATACTTTTAAAACAGATGTTAAAGAAGAAAGAATAGTATTAGAACCTTTAGAAAGTAAGAATATTCCAATAAATATAAATTATTCAATTCCTGAAAAATTAATTGAATATACTGTATTTTATGGTTCAGATTCTTATAAAATAAAAATTAATTTAGATACAAATAATATGATTACAAAAGAATTAGAAAACAAACCAATAGGTTTTTTCACTTTGAGTAATTTAGAAAATCAAAACACAATATTAATTATAACAGACATAATGTTAGCAATATTTTCAGTTTTATTGTTCACTATGTTTGTTAGTAGATTAGGTAAATATATAGTAAGAAAATAATGGAGGAATGAATATGAATAAAACTATATTTAGTTTATTGAGTATCATTTTATTATTGAATATGACTTATGCAATAACAATATATGATCCTTGTTTAATTTTAGGTAATTGTTATACTACTAATAATGATTTGCCAGAAATTAATGTAAATTTAGAAAAAAGTGTTTTTTACATAGAAGCTGGTGAAGACTTTGATGTAGAATTTGAAATAATTAATACAGGTGATAAAGAAGGATTAGTATTAATTCAATTACAACCTGATGAAGATGAAGATGATGAAATATATGGTAAAAAAACATCTAAAGAAATAACTATTCAACCAAATGACACTATTACTTTAAACTATGGTGTAGAAGTAACTAGTAAAGCATATGATGATGAATATAAAATTCCTTTTAAAATAATTACATACTATTATGATGATGAAGAATACAAAATACTTGATGAAATTACTAAAAAAATAACTATTCATGTAGATGATTTTGAAGATAGTATTGATGTATCATTAGAAGAAAATAGATTTTGTGTAAATAATGAAGCTCCATTTAATACCTATTTAATATTCGAAAATGAAGAAAACAATACATTTTATATTGACCCAGACGTAGATTCCTCTGAATTATGGGTAAAAGTAAAATCAGACATTATAGAAATTCAAGATGATGATGAAGTTAAAGTTCCTTTAATAATTACAAAAGCTATGAAAGAAGGAGAATATGAACTTACAATAGACACTGATGTATATAAAGATGAAATCTATGGCGAAGATAAAATAACTTTTAAAAAGAAATTTAAAGTTTATTTTGAAGATTGTGATGAAACAAATACAAATTTATATTTAAAACAAACTTCAGCAACAATAAACAAAGGAAATAAACTAACAATTAATTTCAACATTTACAATTACTTTGATGAAGACATTGTTGCAAATTTATATGCTAAAAGCACTAAAGGAGTTAATGTGAATTTTAGTCAAAAGAACTTTTTAATAAATGATAATCGTTCAGTTTCAGGAACAATTACATTAGATGTGAGTGAAGTTGCAAATACTGGTTTAAATCTTATAGAAATTTATATGGATACTCCTTATGCCTCAACATCTAAAACATTTAATTTAACAGTATTAGGTAGTGATTTAGAAATTAATGCAGACACTACAGAAATACCTTTAGGAATATTAGGTTTTCAAAATATTACTATAACTAATAATTCTAATGAAGAAAAAACTATTTACATTTATCCAGTATCAAATAATAGTGATATTATTTCAGTTACTAACACAACAAATACAATAGATGCTGGAGAATCAAAAACTATTAAAATTAAAATAATTCCTAAAGAATTGGGTAATAAAACATATAAATTAATTTTATCAGGAGACGTAAGTAAAGAACAAATAATAAATTATAGTTCAAATACTTCTGAATCTAATACTGATATTGTAAAAAGTTATAATACAAAATTAAACCCTTTAGTTAATGAATGGAATACTTTAAAAGTAGATTTTGTTAACCCATATAATGTGGATTTAACAGTTAGCTTTTTGGTTTCTGGACTAGGTATAGAATCAAAAACATCTAAATTTGTTTTAAGTGCAAATCAAACAAGAACTATAGCTGTAGAATATAAAGCAACAGAAAACACAAATAATGCTTATTTAACAATAACTACAGATTTAGGTACTAAAAATTATCCTATGTCTATAAACTTAAAATATGATGAAAGTAATCCAAATAATTTAGTTATTAGAGATTTGCCTACAGAAATACCTTTTAACAATGGTAATAAAGTATCAAAAACATTTATAGTTTACAATCCTAATAATTTTTCAGTAAATGGAAAAATAGCCTTGTATACTAGCGATAATTTAAATATTGGAGAAAAGGCATTTACTATTCCTGCAAATAGTGAAAAAGAAATTATTGTAGATTATACAATTAATAGTGCTATTAATTTAACAGGTACTTTAAACCTATATACAAATAATATTTTAGAAACTTATGAAGTGGCATATGTTCAATCACTTATGTTTTCACAAGTAGGTTTATTTGGTTTAGGTTTTGGTAACACTATGGGTATAATCTTTGGTGTTTTAATAGCAATAGGTATAGTAATTTACTTGTTTGCTAGTAAAAAGGTAGTTTTAAGGAAATAATATTTCCTTTTTTTCTTTTTTTATATATATACTTTTTAAATATTTAGTTTTATATTTTAATATCTTATTTTAATTTTAATGAATTAAATAATATAATGTGGGGTTGGCAGAACGGCTTATGCACTCGCCTGCAGAGCGAGCCAAGGGGGTTCAACTCCCTCACCCCACTTAAAAATAAATTATAATTAGAAAATAATTTTAATTATTTTTTACTAAATTCAACTGTTTCTAAATAAAATTCTCTTAAAATTACTTTATATAAAATATATAATGGAATTGTTAGAATCATGCCTAAAACCCCATATATTTGGGCTAAAGCCAAAGTCAGTAAAACACTGAGTAAAGCATTCATCTTAACACTGCTTGGCAACATAAAAGGCTCAATATAAAAATTATCTATAGCTTGAGCAATTAATACCACTATTAAAGCCCAAAATGCTAAAATTGGCGATTCAATAAAAGCAACTATTAATCCAGGAATAGATCCTAAAATAGGCCCTAAATAAGGCACAATATTAAAAATACCCGCAATTAATCCAAAAATAAACCAACCTTTAACTCCTATAATATAAAAACCTATACTTACAATAACACTTACCACAATTGTTTGCAATATTTTTGCATTAAAAAAATTAAACAATTCTTTAGAAACTATACTTGTAGCTCTAGAAAATACTTCTTTATATTTTTTGGGAACACTAGCTAAAATATAAGCCCATATTTTTTTTCTTTTTTTATAATACATATAAAACATTAAAGGTATAATTAATACACCATTAATTAAAAAATAAGAAAAATTAGAAATAAATGAAGAAAAGAAACTAAATAAATAAGACATAATTTTATCTAATAAATTATTTGAAGAAATATAATTTTTCATAAAATTAGGGGTATATTCTCCAAAAGCATTCAAAAATTTATTAGTAATAGAATTTGTATTAGAAGCAATTAAAGAGGATATTTCTTGAACTTGAGTTATAAATAAAGTAATTATTACAAATATTACAAAAATAAAAATAACTACAGTTAATATTTTTAAAAATAAATTTGATTCTTCTTTTATTGAATTTGACTTCTTTGAAAAATCTTTTCTAATTATTTCTGTAATAATTATTAGACTAGCTCCTACAATTAAAGTAATAAATAACATTTTAAAGTAAAATAAAATAATTATAAATAAAGTTAAAGCCAAAAAAACTAAACCTAAAATGATCCATACTTTTTTATCTGTTACTAATTCTATAGGCTTGGATTGTAATTCCTTTTTAGTTATATGATAATTTAAACTAACTTTATAAATATAATAAAAAATAAATACTATTATTAAAGTCAATAAAACTTCATAAAAGAAACCTAATAGTAAATTAAAAGATAAAACAAATAAACTATAATTAAATAAATAAAAAACAATATAATTTATTAAATTTGCAAAAAATATAATAAAAAACACTTTCAATGAAAAATATTTCTTAAATATTCTTCCCGATAATAATCCTACTAAAGAATGAATTATTAATAACAATATACTAAAAGTATTAGGAAATAAAATTAAATTTAATATAGAACCTATAACAGCAATAGAAAAACCAGCTAAAGAACCTAATATAATTCCTCCAACTATTACTAAAGATAAATACCAATTAACATTCAAATCTAAGAAAGGATTTAAAGTAATAGTTTTCGCATTACTTAATAAAACATACAAAGCAATTAAAGCAATAAACAAAATTGCTTTAAATAAATAATTCAAATTAAAATATTTTTTAAAATCCATCTATAATATAAAATTATAATATTATATATATTTTTCTACTAATTTAACAAAATTATTGCAAAATTCAATATACTGGCAAAACTAACCCATAAAATATAAGGTATTAATAAAAACCCAGCTTTTTTATCAATTTTAAAAAATAGAGTTATGTTTACAATAATTAATAACCACAAAATAATTATATCTATAAAAGCAAATAATGGACTATGTAATTTAAAGAAAAATAAACTCCATAACAAATTAAATATTAATTGAATAAAATAAAAGATAATAGCTAGTTTTTTATATTTACTATTATTCATCCAAATAAAATAAAAAGCAATACCCATTAAAATAAATAATATAGCCCATACAGGACCAAAAATCCAACCAGGAGGATTAAAACTAGGTTTTATTAAAGTAAAGTACCAAGTTCTAATAGAACTAAAAGTAAATATTGAACCTATAGCCCCAAATATTTGAGGTAAAATTAAAGATAACAAAAATTTATTTGAATTAAATTTCATAATTTATAAACAGAAAATAACTTTATATATATTACTCAAAAAAAACTTTAAATAAATACATTAACAATAATCCTAATAACATAAATATAAATTGCATAGCTGATTTTTTCAATCTTTTTTCTTTGTGTAGTTCTGGTAATAAATCTGTTCCAGCCATATATATAAAACCACCAGCAACAATAGGCATTAAATAAACTATTATGAAATCTAAATATTGTGCAAAAATAAAAGTTAACACAGCCCCAATTATAGCTGTTAAAGCACTTAAAAAATTATAAAACAAAGCTTTCTTTTTAGATAATCCTGAATGAATTAATATTCCAAAGTCACCTAATTCTTGAGGAATTTCATGAATTAATATAGCTATAGTTGTAGCAATACCTGTAGAGATATTTATAAAATATGATGCGGCTATTGCAACACCATCAATAAAATTATGAATAGCATCACCAAAAAAATTCAAATACGCTATTGAATGCACTTCACATTTATTATTATGACAATGTCTCCAGTGCAATATTTTTTCTAAAATAAAAAATAATATAAATCCAAAAATTACAAATACAAAAGGAATTAATTCAGGCAATTGTTCTACAGATTCAGGCAAAATATGAAAAAAGGCACCACCTAACATAGATCCAGCAGCAAAACTTACTAATATATGAATTATAGAATTTAATTTTTTATTGGATATACCTAATAATAAAATACCTATTAAAGATATTAAACTAACAATTAAAACAGATAATAAAATGTAAAAAATCATAAAAGAACCCAGAAATTTATTATATAATTAATTTGCAACAATATTTAAATCTACTATTTTTAAATTATTTACTTTTCCTACAATAAATTTTGTTTTGTCTATATCTTCTGCTTTTATAATATAATCCTCATTATTCTTGTTTATATCTAAAATAGTTATATTATAATTTAATTCTTTAGACAATACTTTAATTATTGCTTTTTCATCATTTGTTATTTCCCAAATTCTTATACAAGCTTCAGCATCATTACTCCAAGAATAACCTGCAGAAATTAAACAACCGTAATCATCCTTATCATAGCCAATAATATCTGAATTAGGAAAATTAGATCGACTTTGTATAACTAACAAAATTGCAATAATTAAAAACATTAAAATTAAAAATACTATAGATAGTTGTTTTCTACTCATCCTCTCAAGAAACATAATCAAATATTATAATAGATATGTTTTTAAATCCAATATATTAAACTATTTAAATATATTATTTAAATTTGTTATGTATAATTATATAAACAAAAATACTTATTAATCCTAATAAAAATATTATTTAAATATTCATATATTTTTCAACATTATTTTCAGTTTGTCTTAGCTTTTAGTATTTATAAATTGTTAGTTATTTTATATATTATGCCTATTTTAAATTCTGAGTTAAAAGCAAGAGAATATCAAACAAATATTGCTAATTCCATTATTTCTAAAGGTTCGACTTTAGTAGTATTACCAACAGGTTTAGGTAAAACTATAATAGCAATTTTAGTTTTTGCAAATTTATTAGAAAAAAACTCTAAATCGAAAATATTATTATTAGCGCCTACTAAACCATTAGTTGAACAACATTTAGAGAGTATAAAGAAATTTATATATGTAGACGCAGTAGCAATAACTGGAACTATACCTCAAAAAAAAAGAAATAAATTAATTGAAGAAAATCAAATTATTATAGCAACACCACAAACAATTGCAAATGATTTACCTACATTAAATGTAAATTTTGATTGTATTGTTTTTGATGAAGCCCACAAAGCTCAAGGATTATATGCTTATAATTTAATTGCTAAAAGATATTCTAAATCTTTAAAAATAGGTTTAACAGCAAGTCCAGGCACAAAAAGAAGTGAAGTAAAAGAAGTATTAAATAATTTAGGCATAGAAAATTTAGAAGTAAGAACATCAGAAGATTTAGATGTTGTACCATATACTCATGAAACAAAAACATATTGGGTCAAAGTTTCTTTACCAAAAGAACTACAAGAAGTAAATAAATTATTAAATGAATTTATTGAAGAAAAAGCAAATCAATTAAGAGGAATAGGATA